>NZ_JBNNVU010000130.1:0-10864 GCF_050280705.1 Pseudomonas sp. NPDC089530
TGGATGAAGTGCAGGTCGGTCTCGTCGTACTGCACGCAGTAGTCGCGCTCCGGGCACGGCGTGCCGAGCTGGAAGCGGTAGGCGTTGCCCTGGATACCGTGCTCTTCGAGGATCAGGGCGATGATCTTCGGCGCCGACAGCTGCTGGTAGATACGCTGGTTGGTGCGGTGCGCCAGGTATTGCAGCTGCGGCACCAGCGACACCTTGTAGCGGGTCAGGCGCTTGCCGGCATCGCCCTGGGCCATGCGGTAGATCTGGCCGTGGATGCCCGAGCCCTGCGGGTCGAAGGCGAGGAACGCCTGCTTGTGCAGCAAGGTCTCCAGGTCCAGGTCGGGGTTCTCGCTGACCAGCTCCAGGTCGAAGCGGAACGGCTGGCTGATGCCTTCGATGCCCTCGAACGACAGCACCTGCAAATCACCCTGGAAGTCGTCGACGGTCAGGCTGAAGTGGGTTTCATTGGAAGGGTTGAACATGACTTGCTCCCTGTTCGGTAGTCATCCGTTACGCCGATGGAACCAGCGTTGCAGCCAGGACGAATCCGCGCGCATGGCGTCGCGCAATGCTTGGGCGGTAACGGTGCGTTCCGCCGCGTCGAAGGCCAGCGCCGCACGCAGGGCTGGCCAACAGTGTTTGGGAAGATGCTTGGGTGCCTGCAGCGAGCGGTCCAGGCGTTCGTCGCGGGCCTGAGTCGACGGCAACCGGCGATACGGGTGCTTGCCGCACGCCAGCTCGTAGATCACGCAGGCCACTGCGTACAGGTCGGCGCTGGCCGACAGGGTCCCGCCCTCCAGCAACTCGGGGGCGGCATAGCCGGGCGTCCAGGCGTTGAAGCGTTCGCGGCTCAGGTGCGGCAAGCCGGTGAGCACGCCCTCCTCGGCCTGGCTCAGGCCGAAGTCGAACAGCCGCACGCCGTCTTCGCAGAGCATCACGTTGCTCGGTTTCAGATCGCCGTGCAGCACCCCGCGTGCGTGGCTGTAGGCCAGGGCATCGAGCAGCGGCAGCACTACTTCGCGCAGCTCGGGCCAGGGCAGGCCCAACGGCCGCTCGCAGAGCAGTTTGTCCAGGGTCAGGCCGCGCATCAGCTCCATGGTGATGAAGGCGCGCTGGCACTGGGTGTCCACCTCGAAGCTGTGCAGACGCACGACGTTCGGGTGGCGCAGGCGCCGGGTCAGGGCGAACTCGCTGTAGAGCAAGGCACTGGCGTCCGGTGTCTCGGAGAATTCTTCGCTCATGACTTTGAGCGCTATGTACGGGTCGGGATCGCCGAACTGCTCGTGCAGCAGGTCCCGCGCGCGGTAGACCGCGCCCATGCCGCCGGCGCCGAGCAGGCGCTCGAGGCGGTAACGTCCGCCCAGCACATCCGGCAGCCCACCCACAGGCGGCGCGGGCTTGGCCTTGGAGCGGTTCTTCCCGCGGTGGCGGCCTTTGCCCTTGGCCTTGGGCGCCGCCGGGCGCGGCGCCTCGTTGGCTTTGGCGAAGGCGAAATAGGTCAGGTTGCTGGCCTGTTCCTCGCTCATCAGGATGTCGTCCAGGCCGGATTCGAGATCACTCATTGGCGGATCACCACGGCGGTCAGGTTGTCCCGCGCCGAGCCGCGCAGGGCGCCGTCGAACAAACGCTCCAGGGCCACCTGCGGCGAAGCCAGGCTCAAGGCGTTGCCCAGGGCATCGCTGGTCAGCCCCTGGTACAGGCCGTCGCTGCACAACAGGAAGGCGTCGCCGGGGTAGACCTGCAGCTCCAGCACATCCAGGGTCAGCTGCTCGCTGGCGCCCACTGCCCGGGTCAGGGCGTTGGCCGCCGGGTGCGCCCGCGCCTGCTCGACGCTCATCTGTTGCTCGTCGATCAACTGCTGCTGCAACGAGTGGTCCTTGGACAGCTGGTACAGACGTTGCCCGCGCCACAGGTAACAGCGGCTGTCGCCGGCCCAGATACACGCCGCGCGGTCGCCTTCGAGCAACAGCGCGACCACGGTGCTGCCCATGATGCTGTCGTGGCGTTCGGCGGTGACGGTCAACTCCTGGCCCAGGCGCCGGTTGAGCCAGTGCAGGCACTGGCGCAGGTCCTTGAGCCGCTCGTCGAAGCTGTTTTGCGCCGATAACTCGGCCAGGCTGGCGACGATCAACTGGCTGGCGATATCGCCCCCCTGATGCCCGCCCATGCCGTCCGCGACCACCCAGAGCCCCTGCTCCGGACAGTCGAGAAAGGCATCTTCGTTGCGCGCCCGGACCTTGCCCGGGTCGGTGCGCGCAGCGCTGCGCCAGGGACTGGCAACCAGCATCAGAGCTGCACCGGCATGCGGAAGGTGCGCAGCACGCCCATGTCGAACGGGTTCGGCGTGCGCTGGCTCATCAGCAGGTAGTTGGCGCGCAGGCCGCCCAGGTCGGCCTTGAGCACCAGCACGTCGCGGCCGGTCAGGTACTCGGTCTGCATCAGGTCGAACAGGCGGAACAGCGACCAGGGGCCGGTGTTCTTTTCAATGCCCACCGGGCGCCCGGCCATCTTGTCCAGCACCAGGCTGGTACGGCCGTCTTCAGCGTCGGTCGGCCACTTGAAGGACACCGGCACGATCGGGCCATGGCGGTATTCCATGGTCTTGTCGCCGAAGCGGAACTCGGAACGGCTCACCGCCGGGTCCAGGGTGTAAGGCTCCAGCTTGAACTGCACCTGGGGCTCGGCCGGGTTCTCCGCGAAGAAGCTCTGGCGGATCACCTGGGCCGCGGCCATCTGGTCGAGGTAGACCTTGGACATCGGCAGGCTGTGGCCGTCGATGCTGCGCAGGCGGTAGTTGCCCGGATCGCCGCTGACGAAAGGCCGCATGTAGGTTTCGAAGAAGCGATCGGCAATGCCCTGGGCCTTGAAGAACTCGCGGAAGTCGCTGATGGCGACATCGCTGGTGCTGTGGGCATTGAACGGATAACGCTTGCTGATGGCCTTGCCGTAGAAGCTGTACAGCTCGCTCTGATAACGCTGGTTGAGGTACTGGTAGGAGTCGTTGAGCACCAGGCGCCAGGTGTCTTCGGCCAGCACGTTGAACCACACGCTCACCGGACGCGGCAGGCGCACCGAAGCGTTGCGCAGGCTGCTCAGCGCATCGCGCTGGCCGCTCATGCGGGTCTTGGCCATCTCGAACGCCGCCTGCTCGGGCGCGCTGGCCCGGGCCAGGCCGGCCAGTTGCAGTTGCAGGTCGTTCAGCGCTTGCAGCGCCGGCGTCAGGTCCGCCGCCGGGCCGTTGTTGTCATCCAGCAGGCGGTGCAGCGGTTCGAAGCGCCGTTGCAGGGACTTCTTCGCGGTGTCCGGCAGGTTCTTGGCCAGGGCTTCCTGGGCCTTGCCCGCGGCGGCCGCCGCGACCTTGCCCAGCGCCCCGCCCTTCTCCGCCGCCTTGTCCGCCACGGCGGTCGCGTCTTCGGCCGTTTCGGCGATGGCCTGGAAGCGGGTGTTCTCCCGCACTTCCACCAGCAATTGCAGCACCGGCGAGTTGGCCGAGGTCAGGCCGGCGACCTGGTCGGCGCCTTCGCTGGCATCGCTGAACGGCTGCAAGCCGACCTGGCCCACCGCTTCGCTCCAGTAGTTGGCGTAGTCGCGGAAGTACAGCTGCTCCAGCTCCACCATCAGGCGGCGCAGGTCCATGCCACTGATGCCGCTGCCTTCGCCCAGCACCCAGTTGTCACGCAGGATGTCGGTGACCAGCGCCGAGCCCTGGACCGAGAAATACTGCTGGTAACCCTGCTGGGTGTAGAAGCCCGGGATGGCGTAGTCGGTGCCGACGAACAGCCCGCCTTGCGGCCCCAGGTGCTGGCTCAGGCGGTACTCGGGCAGGCTGCGGGCCTGCTCGCGCAGCACGCGATACACCACGTTGGCCAGCGACTCGCTGCGCAGTACCTGGCGCGCCTGGGCCACCAGCGCATCGTTGAGCGGGTAGCTGAACGGCAGCTTGAGCAGGCGTTCGAAGTGCGCGTTCAGGCCGTTCTGCACCGCGGTGTTGCCGGCGTAGCGCGTCGACCAGTCGGTGGCCACCCAGTCCTTGAGCCAGGACGGGTCGCGACGGTCCTGCATGTTCAGCATCAGGTAGGCCCGCAGGCTGTTGAGCAGACGATCGCGGTCGCGCAGGTTGCTGCGGATCTGCCCTTCCAGCATCTGCGCCACCCGCGGCAGCAGTTGCGCTTGCAGCTCGCGCTCGTAGGCGCCGAGCACCACTGGATTGCTTTCTTCGCCCTGGTACAGGCCGAGGCGTTCGTGCAACGACGCATCGCCCTTGGCCGGGAACACCTTGGTGGCTTCGAAGCTGGTGTCGAGGGTCTTGAGCGCCGCCATCGCGTCGTCGCGGGCGGTCAGGGCCGTGCGTTGCTGGCCCCAGTTCTGCGCCAGGGAGCGCAGGTTTTCCAGGCGCTCGTAGTTAGCGGAAAAACCACCGGCCCAGAGCAGGCCGAACACCGCCAGGGCCGCCAGCGCGCCGACGTACAGCGCGCGCTGGCCCCAATGGATGCGGCTGCGCTCGCGCTTGTCCAGGCCGGCCAGGTCGGCCTCGGGGAAGATCACCCGGCTCAGCAGATGGTGAATGAAGCGCGCACGACCGCTGCGCAGGGTCGGCAGCACGCCGGCCGCCATGCCCAGGCTGGCGCCGATGCTGGCGGTGTCGTGGTCGAGTTTCTGCGTCAGGTGCGGCGCGCTGGTCAGGTAGAAGCCGCGCAACTGGCTGGCCCGCTGGTAGCGGTTGCCGGTGAACGCCATGTCGACGAACAGGCACAGGCGCTCGCCGATCTGCCCCAACTGATGCGGGAAGTCGAGGATGCGGCCACGGCGCTGGGTGTCACGCTCCTGGTGCATGCGCATGATCACTTGGCTGTTGAGGCGGCGCAGCAGCTCTTCGAACTCCTGGCGCAGTACCGCGACGTCGGTGCCGTTCTGTTCCTTGCGGAAGCTGGTGCCCAGCACCTGGTCGCTTTCCTCGCGGCTCAGCTGGTCGAAGAACTCGTCGAAGCCCAGCAACTGGTCGGCCTTGCTCAGGACCAGGTACACCGGCACGTCGACGTGCAGCTTCTGGTGCACGTCCTGCAACCGTGCGCGCACCTGGCGCGCCAGGGTGTCCAGGTCCTGCTCGTTGCCGCTCAGCAGCAGCTCCACCGGAATGGTCACCAGCACGCCATTGAGCGGACGCCCGCGCCGACGCTTGCGCAGCAGGCCGAGCAAGGTGCTCCAGGCGCTACCGTCGACTTCCGCGTCGGGCTGGGTCAGGTAGCGGCCGGCGGTGTCGATCAGTACGCCGTTGTCGGCGAAGTACCAGTCGCAATGCCGGGTGCCGACGGTGTCGCGGGTCAGCTTGCGGTCGATCTTGTTGATCGGGAATTCCAGGCCCGAGAAGTCCAGCAGGCTGGTCTTGCCGCTGCTCTGCGGACCGATCAGCAGGTACCACGGCAGGTCGTTGCGCCAGCGCTCGCTGCGCCCGCGGTACAGGCTCGAGGTCTTGAGGGTGCGCATGGCTTCCTTGAAGCGGCTGCGCAGCTCTTTCTGCTCCTCGTCGATCAGCTCTTCACGGCGCAGGCGTTCCTGGCCGTCTTCGCTTTCTTCCGTCTCTTTCTTGCGGATCCCGGCGCGCCAGCTGACGAAGACCATGCTCAGGCCCCAGATCAGGAACAGCACGCTGATGGTCAGCAGGCGCGAGGTCGCGCTTTCCCAGAACTTGTAGTCGTTGACCGCCAGCAGCGGCCCGACGAACCACACCAGCAGTGCCACGAACAGCACCAGCAACAGCGTCCAGACCCACGTCTTGCGCAGGAAGGCGCCGACTTTCTTGAAGAAGTTTTTCATCACACGTCCCTGTATTACTGCTGGTGCTGGACCACGGCCGGGTCAAGCTGCTGATAAGGTTGCAGAACGGTCTCGCGCTGCTCGCCCAGAACCCAGGCGAACCCCGAGTACATCACCACCAGGCAGACCAGGGTGAACAGCGCGACCATCCACCACGGCACGATGCGCACCAGGCTGCGGCGCTTGTCCTGCAGGCCTTCCCAGTGCGGCGACAGCTCCCGCGGCACGTCGCCGCGCAGCTGGCGGATCTGCCGGTACAGCGCATCGCGGATGCCTTCGAGTTCGAGCATGCCGCGGGCCATGACCCGGTACTTGCCCTCGAAGCCCAGCGACAGGCACAGGTACATCAGTTCCAGCATCGGCAGGTGCTTGACCGGGTTCTTCGACAACCGGTCCAGCAGCTGGAAGAACTTCTCGCCACCGAAGGTCTCGTTGTGGAAGCTGCTGAGCAGGCTCATCTGCGACCACTCGCTTTCATTGCCCCAGGGGGTAGTGACCACCGCCTCGTCGACCACGGTGCACAGCACGTAGCGGGCGGCCATGACCTGGCTGCTTTCCGCACCGTTGTGCAGGGCCCGCACCTCGAACAGCTTCAGGCTGGAGGTCAGGCGCTCGTTGAGCGCGTGCAGGTCTTCGCGGGTGTCGCTGTGCTTGAGGCGCACCACTTCCGACAACAGATCCGAAGCCGCCGCCACCAGCGCGTTGAGGCTGATGTTGAAGGCCTCGGCCGGGCGCAGGCGCGCGGCGTAGATCATCCGCTCTTCCAGTTGCTCGAAGCGCGGCGGCGCGGCGAAATCGGTCAGCGGACTCTGCGCCGGGCCATGGCCCTGGCGATCGAGCAGGACGGTCTTGTCGTCCTGGTTGTGTTCCATGTCCTTGATCATGTCGGTCAGTTCCTGATGGCCCAGAATTTCAGTTCAAGCTCGGCGAATTCGCCGGACACGTGGAAGGCGAAGCCGCCGGAACGCTCCAGTTGCGCCAGGTCTTCGGAACTGAGTTCGAGGATGAAATAGGTTTTGTTGGAGTGGAACGCGATCTGCCGCGGGGCCACCGGCAAGGGTTTCATCAAACTCTTCAGGCGCATATCACTGCGGGTTGGCACGGGTGCTGGAAAGCAACGTTTTCAAGCTGGCAGCCTTCGGCTTGACCAACCAGAAGCGACGCAGGTAGTCATCGAGATTCTCGGCCAGGTTACGGCCCCACTCGCTACCGGTCTCTTCGACGTACTCGTTCAGCACGCGCTGCAGGTGGCTGCGATAGGCTTCCATCGCTTCGCCGCTGATCCGCTGGATTTCCACCAGCTCGTGGTTGACCCGGTCAACGAAGGTGTTGTCCTGGTCGAGCACGTAGGCGAAACCGCCGGTCATGCCTGAGCCGAAGTTGTAACCGGTCTTGCCCAATACGCAGACGAAACCACCGGTCATGTATTCGCAGCAGTGATCGCCAGTGCCTTCCACCACGGTGTGGGCACCGGAGTTGCGCACGGCGAAACGCTCGCCCGCGGTGCCGGCGGCGAACAGCTTGCCGCCCGTGGCGCCGTACAGGCAGGTGTTGCCGATAATCGCGCTGTCCTGAGTCTTGTAGGCGCTGCCTTTAGGCGGAACGATCACCAGCTTGCCGCCGGTCATGCCCTTGCCCACGTAGTCGTTGGCGTCGCCTTCCAGGTAGAGGTTCAGGCCGCCGGCGTTCCACACGCCGAAGCTCTGGCCCGCGGTGCCCTTGAAGCGGAAGGTGATCGGCGCCTTGGCCATGCCCTGGTTGCCGTGGACCTTGGCGATTTCGCCGGAGATCCGCGCACCGATGGAGCGGTCGCAGTTGCAGATGTCGAGCGCGAACTCGGCACCGCTGAGATCGTTGATCGCAGGCTTGGCCATGGCGACCATTTTCTCGGCCAGCAGGCCCTGGTCGAACGGCGGGTTGCGATCCACCTGGCAGAACTGCGGCTTGTCCGCCGGGACATGCTCGCTGCCCAGCAGCGGGGTCAGGTCCAGGTGATGCTGCTTGGCGGTCTGGCCTTCGAGCACTTGCAGCAGATCGGTACGGCCGATCAGCTCTTCCAGCGAGCGCACGCCCAGCTTGGCCAGCCACTCACGGGTTTCTTCGGCGACGTAGGTGAAGAAGTTCACCACCATCTCGACGGTACCGATGTAGTGGTCCTTGCGCAGCTTCTCGTTCTGCGTCGCGACACCGGTGGCGCAGTTGTTCAGGTGGCAGATACGCAGGTATTTGCAGCCCAGGGCAATCATCGGCGCGGTGCCGAAGCCGAAGCTTTCGGCGCCGAGGATGGCGGCCTTGATCACGTCGAGGCCGGTTTTCAGACCGCCGTCGGTCTGCACCCGGACCTTGCCGCGCAGGTCGTTGCCGCGCAGGGTCTGGTGGGTTTCCGCCAGGCCCAGTTCCCACGGCGCGCCAGCGTACTTGATCGAGGTCAGCGGCGAGGCGCCGGTGCCACCGTCATAGCCGGAGATGGTGATCAGGTCGGCATAGGCCTTGGCCACACCAGCGGCGATGGTGCCGACGCCGGCTTCCGCCACCAGTTTCACCGAGACCAGCGCCTGCGGGTTGACCTGCTTCAGGTCGAAGATCAGCTGCGACAAGTCTTCGATGGAGTAGATGTCGTGGTGCGGCGGCGGCGAAATCAGGGTCACGCCCGGTACCGCGTAGCGCAGCTTGGCGATCAGGCCGTTGACCTTGCCGCCCGGCAGCTGGCCGCCCTCGCCGGGCTTGGCGCCCTGGGCCACCTTGATCTGCAGCACTTCGGCGTTGACCAGGTATTCCGGGGTCACGCCGAAACGGCCGGTGGCCACCTGCTTGATCTTCGAGCTCTTGATGGTGCCGTAGCGCGCCGGGTCTTCGCCGCCTTCGCCGGAGTTGGAACGCGCGCCCAGGCGGTTCATGGCTTCGGCCAGGGCTTCGTGGGCCTCCGGCGACAGCGCGCCCAGGGAGATACCGGCGGAGTCGAAGCGCTTGAGGATCGATTCCAGCGGCTCGACTTCGCTGATGTCCAGCGGCGTGTCCAGGGTCTTCACCTGGAACAGGTCGCGGATCATCGACACCGGACGGTTGTCCACCAGCGCGGTGTATTCCTTGAACTTGGCGTAGTCGCCCTGCTGCACGGCGGCTTGCAGGGTGTTGACCACGTCCGGGTTGTAGGCGTGGTATTCGCCACCGTGGACGAACTTCAGCAGGCCGCCTTGCTGGATCGGCTTGCGCGGGCTCCAGGCTTCGGCGGCCAGGGCTTTCTGCTCGGCTTCGATGTCGACGAAACGCGCGCCCTTGATGCGGCTCGGCACGCCACGGAAGCTCAGGTCGCACACCTCTTCGGACAGGCCAATGGCTTCGAACAACTGCGCGCCACGGTACGAGGCGATGGTCGAGATCCCCATCTTCGACAGGATCTTCAGCAGGCCCTTGGTGATGCCCTTGCGGTAGTTCTTGAACACCTCGTAGAGGTCGCCCAGCACTTCACCGGTGCGGATCAGGTCGCCCAGCACTTCATAGGCCAGGAACGGATAGACCGCCGAGGCACCGAAGCCGATCAGCACCGCGAAGTGGTGCGGGTCGCGGGCGGTGGCGGTTTCCACCAGGATGTTGGAGTCGCAGCGCAGGCCCTTTTCCACCAGGCGATGGTGCACCGCGCCGGTGGCCAGGGAGGCGTGGATCGGCAGCTTGCCCGGGGCAATATGACGGTCGCTCAGGACGATCTGGGTGCGTCCGGCGCGCACGGCTTCTTCGGCCTGGTCGGCCACATTGCGGATCGCCGCTTCCAGACCGACGCTCTCTTCGTAGTTCAGGTCGATGACCTGACGCGCGAAGCCCGGACGGTCGAGGTTGGTCAGCGAGCGCCACTTGGCCGGGGAGATCACCGGCGAGCTGAGGATCACCCGGGAAGCGTGCTCGGGCGACTCCTGGAAGATGTTGCGCTCGGCACCGAGGCAGATCTCCAGGGACATGACGATGGCTTCGCGCAGCGGGTCGATCGGCGGGTTGGTGACCTGGGCGAACTGCTGGCGGAAATAGTCGTACGGCGTGCGCACGCGCTGGGACAGCACGGCCATCGGCGTGTCGTCGCCCATGGAGCCGACCGCTTCATAGCCTTGCTCGCCCAAAGGGCGCAGCACCTGGTCGCGTTCCTCGAAGGTGACCTGGTACATCTTCATGTACTGCTTGAGCTGGTCGACGTCGTAGAAAGCCGAACCGTGGTCGTTGTCTTCCATGGTCGCCTGGATGCGCAGGGCGTTCTTGCGCAGCCATTGCTTGTACGGATGACGGGACTTCAGGCGGTTGTCGATGGCATCGGTGTCGAGGATCTGCCCGGTCTCGGTGTCCACGGCGAAGATCTGGCCCGGGCCGACACGGCCCTTGGCGATCACGTCTTCAGGCTGGTAGTTCCAGACGCCGATTTCCGAAGCCAGGGTGATGAAGCCGTTCTTGGTGGTGACCCAGCGCGCCGGGCGCAGGCCGTTACGGTCGAGCAGGCAGACGGCGTAGCGGCCGTCGGTCATGACCACGCCCGCCGGGCCGTCCCACGGCTCCATGTGCATGGAGTTGTATTCGTAGAAGGCGCGCAGGTCGGCGTCCATGGTCTCGACGTTCTGCCAGGCCGGCGGAATGATCATCCGCACGCCACGGAACAGGTCGATACCGCCGGTGACCATCAGCTCCAGCATGTTGTCCATGCTCGAGGAGTCGGAACCCACACGGTTGACCAGCGGGCCGAGTTCTTCCAGATCCATCAGATCGTTGGTGAACTTGGTGCGCCGGGCCTGGGCCCAGTTGCGGTTGCCGGTGATGGTGTTGATCTCGCCGTTGTGGGCGAGGAAGCGAAACGGCTGCGCCAGCGGCCATTTCGGCAGGGTGTTGGTGGAGAAGCGCTGGTGGAACACGCAGATCGCGGTTTGCAGGCGCGGGTCACCCAGGTCCGGATAGAAGGCGGCGAGGTCCGCCGGCATCATCAGGCCTTTCTCACCATCAACAGCGGCAGTCCGAGGGGACGTTAATAGTGCAGCTGTAGTGTAAAGCTGCTCTTGAACAAGCCTCTGACACAGAATGTCATATC
>NZ_JBNNVU010000131.1:0-10659 GCF_050280705.1 Pseudomonas sp. NPDC089530
GCAGCAGGTCCAGCAGGCTGACGCCGTTGAACAGCACACTGGCGAAATCGGTGTTGTACAGCTGGGTGAACATGGCCGGCACGGACACCAGCAGCCAGAACCTCACCCCGCACCAGATGAAAACCATCATCACCCGTGCCGGCGCCGGTTCCAAAGTGGTGTGCCTGGGCAACCTGGCGCAGATCGATACCCCTTACCTGTCCGCGACCAGCTCCGGGCTGACCTACCTGACTGAACGCTTCAAGGACTTCCCCAACGGGGTGCACATCACCCTGCAAGGGGTACCGCGCTCAATCCTGGCCGAATACGCCGAGACCCATCTGTAACCTTCACCGGACGGGCGGCCGCGAGGCCGCCCGTCTTTTTGTGCCCATTGTGTCTGCTGCCTTGCCTGCGACAACGACGACCGGTCGCCGCGCGTAATCATGGGTGCGGGAAATTGACCCCCGGGTTTACAATCGGCTGTCCTGATCAGGAGTAAGGCTGTGCTGACTCATCTCGATTCCCAAGGTCGCGCCAATATGGTTGACGTCACCGACAAAGCCGTGACGTCCCGTGAAGCCACGGCCGAAGCGCGGGTGCGCATGCTCCCGCAAACCCTGCAAATGATCGTCAGCGGCGGTCACCCCAAGGGTGACGTGTTCGCCGTGGCACGCATCGCCGGCATCCAGGCGGCGAAAAAGACCAGCGATCTGATTCCCCTGTGCCATCCGCTGATGCTCACCAGCGTCAAGGTCGAGCTCAGCGCCGAAGGCGAAGATGCGGTGCGTATCGTCGCCCGTTGCAAGCTGGCCGGGCAGACCGGGGTGGAAATGGAAGCCCTGACCGCCGCCAGCGTCGCCGCCCTGACCATTTACGACATGTGCAAGGCCGTGGACCGCGGCATGACCATCGAAGGCGTGCGCCTGCTGGAGAAGCTGGGCGGCAAGAGCGGCCATTACCAGGCGGGTGAAGCATGAACCTGACCGTGAAGTTTTTCGCCCGCTACCGCGAGGCGCTGGGTGTGGACTCGCTGCGGGTCAGCGGCGATTTCGCCACGATCGACGACGTGCGCACCTTGCTGGCCCAGCGCGAGGGCGCCGAGGTGCTCAGCGAACAGAACCTGATGTGCGCCCGCAACGAAGACCTCTGCCAGCTCGACGAGCCGGTGAGCGACGGCGACGAAGTGGCGTTTTTCCCCACCGTGACCGGAGGCTGAGATGGCGATTCGCGTGCAAGCCGGCGCCTTCGATCCGGGGGCGGAAGTCAACGCGATGCAGGCGGCGAATGTCGGCGTCGGCGCGGTGGTGAGCTTTGTCGGTTACGTGCGGGATTTCAACGATGGCCTGGATGTGGCCGGGATGTTTCTCGAGCACTACCCGGGCATGACCGAAAAGGCCCTGGGCAAGATCGCCGCCGAGGCCGAGCAGCGCTGGCCGCTGCTCAAGCTGGAAGTGCTGCATCGCATCGGGGCGCTGGAGCCGGGCGAGCCGATCGTCTTCGTCGGTGCCGCCAGCGCCCACCGCCAGGCGGCGTTCGACGCCTGTGCCTTTGTCATGGACTACCTGAAGACCCGCGCACCGTTCTGGAAGAAGGAAACCACCGCCGACGGTCCGCGCTGGGTGGAAGGCCGCGACAGCGACCATGCGGCGGCGGATCGCTGGAAAAAGTGACTGCCCGATCCTTGTGTATGGACCGCAAGTCCGTCATCGCGGGCAAGCCTCGCTCCTACAGAAGCGGCGAATATCTGTAGGAGCGAGGCCTGCCCGCGATAGGGCCGCCCGCCACACCTCATTTCCCTGCTTTCCCACTGACTCAGCCGCTCGACCAAAGGCGCGATGAACTGCGCCCGCTCCATTGACGCTATGTACATAAAAGTCCAGTATGGATTTACAAGTACAAAAAAGCCCCACCTGTTTCGCTCCTTCCTTCTGTCTTGCCATACCAACAACAACCCGCGAGAGAACGAACATGAAGAAACTCCCCCTCATCAGTGGCCTGGCCCTGAGCCTGCTGGCGTGCAGCAGTCTGTTCGCCGCCGAGAAGACCCTGCGCATCGGCATCGAGGCGGCTTATCCGCCGTTCGCCTCGAAAACCGACAAAGGTGAGATCGTCGGTTTCGACTACGACATCGGCAATGCCTTGTGCGCGCAGATGCAGGTCAAGTGCGTATGGGTCGAGGGTGAATTCGACGGCCTGATTCCTTCGTTGAAAGTGAAGAAGATCGACGCCGCGCTGTCGTCGATGACCATCAATGAAGACCGCAAGAAGTCGGTCGACTTCACCCACAAGTACTACTTCACTTCCTCGCGGCTGGTGATGAAGGAAGGCGCGACGGTCGATGACCAGTACGCCAGCCTCAAGGGCAAGAATGTCGGTGTGCAACGGGCGACCACCACCGACCGCTACGCCACCGAGGTGTTCGAGCCCAAGGGCATCAACGTCAAGCGCTACAGCAATAACGAAGAGATCTACATGGACCTGGCGGCCGGGCGCCTCGATGCGATCTTCGCCGACACCATTCCGCTGAATGACTTTCTGTCGATGCCGCGAGGCAAGGGCTATGCGTTTGTCGGGCCGGAGCTGAAGGACCCGAAATACGTGGGTGAGGGGGCGGGGATCGCGGTGCGCAAGGGCAATGCCGAGCTGGTCAGCCAGTTGAATGCTGCCATCGATGGCATTCGTGCCAGTGGCGAGTATCAGAAGATTTCCGAGCAGTACTTCAAGTCCGACATCTACGGCGACTGATGCCGTGCGGCGTTCGTGGAGAACGCCATAGCGGGCAAGCCTCGCTCCTACGGTTTTGTTGGAGCGAGGCTTGCCCGCGATGCTGTTAAAAGGGTGCTAGCCCTTCAATTCCTTCAGGTGCTTGTACACCGTCGCCCGTCCCATGTTCAGCACGTTGGCCACATAGTTGGCGGCGCTTTTGCCCTTGAAGGCGCCTTCGGCGTGCAGCGCCAGCACCAGTTCGCGCTTG
Source organism: Pseudomonas sp. NPDC089530 (assembly GCF_050280705.1). Lineage (NCBI taxonomy): Bacteria > Pseudomonadati > Pseudomonadota > Gammaproteobacteria > Pseudomonadales > Pseudomonadaceae > Pseudomonas > Pseudomonas sp. NPDC089530. Next base: position 2,957 of record NZ_JBNNVU010000131.1, read on the forward strand.
TGTTCGCGGGTCAGCAGGTTCAGGCCCAGCTGCCGTTCGCGCAGCCAGTTGTGCAGGAAGGTGTTGATCCGCTCCTGCCAGTCGTCGCGAAACAGCGAGTCCGGTTGCGGGATCAGTTTGCTCGGCGACAGGAACAGGTCCAGCGCCGCCTTGGCGTTCTCGAACAGCGAAATATTCAGGTTGATGCACAGCACCGCCAGCGGCTGGCCGTTGCCGTCGCGCAGCACGGTGCTCAGGCTGCGGATCTTCTGGCCGTCCCAATTGAGCTTTTCATAGGGGCCGATGTTCCGTTCGTTGACGTCCTCGCCGAGCATGTCGTCCAGGGCCGCATCGTCGCCCACTTCGCGCTTGGAGATGTTGTTGGCGATGTAGTCGATCTTCTGCGTGCGCAGGTCGTGGAGCACCACCTCGGCATGGGGGAAAAACAGCGTGGCGATGGCGTCGGCGATCGCCCGGAAGTTGTCCAGGGCAGGGTCCTGTGCGGGTGTGGTCATGGGGGTGGTTCTCCAGGCGGTGTCAGCGCCCTGCAAGGCAGGGCGCTGCGAGTGTGGCGCAATCGTCGGGGCGCGTCACCTGAGCGGGGTCAGCCGAGGCGGGCGGGGGAGAGCATGGTGGCGTCCAGGCCAAAGCGGGTCAGCTGTTCCGGCAGGGCTTCGCCGCGGACCAGGGCGGCGCTGGCCTGGCCCATGGCCGGCGAGGTCTGGATGCCGTAGCCGCCTTGCGCGGCGACCCAGAACAGGCCCGGCACCCTAGTGTCGAAGCCGGCCAGCAGGTCGCCGTCGCTGACGAAACTGCGCAGGCCGGCCCAGGTGCGGGTCGGGCGGCGGATGGTCAGGGTGGTGGCTTCTTCGATCTGGTAGATGCCCATGGCGATGTCCAGCTCTTCCGGCTGCACGTCGTGGGGCTCCACCGGGTCGGCGTTGGCCGGCGAGCCGAGGAACATGCCGGCGTCGGGCTTCATGTAGAAGGATTCGTCCAGGCTCACCAGCATCGGCCAGTGATGAATATCCACGCCTTCGGGGCCGGCGAAGATAAAGGCCGCCCGGCGTTTGGGCTGCAACCCCAGGGGCTGGGCGCCGGCCATGGCGCCGACCTGGTCGGCCCAGGCGCCGGCGGCGTTGATCAGGATCGGCGCGCTGAAGGTCTGGCCGGCGGTCTGCACCTGCCACAGGCCCTGTTCGTCGCGGCTGAGCCCCAGCACTTCGCAGTCGGTGCGCACTTCGCCCTGGTTGCGGCGGATGCCGCGCAGGTAGCCCTGGTGCAGGGCGTCGGTGTCGATGTCGCTGGCGCTCGGGTCGTAGAGGGCGCCGTGGACCTTCTCGCGGCGCAGGATCGGCAGGCGCGTGCAGGCTTCGTCGGCGCTCAGCAACTGCATCTCCGGCACCGTGGCCTTGGCGCTCAGGTACTGGTTGTTCAGCTCGGTGGGGTCGCCGGTGAAGTCCACGGTCATTTCGCCGCGCGGGGTCAGCAGCGGGTGTTCGCAGAAGCCTTCAGGCGGGGCATCGAAGAAGTCCCGGCTGGCCAGGGTCAGGGCCCGTACCTGGGCGGTGCCGTAGGCTGCGGTGTAGAGCGCGGCGGAGCGGCCGGTGGAGTGATAGGCCGGATGGGATTCGCGTTCCAGCACCAGCACCCGGCCATGGCGCGACAGCCAGTAACCGGTGGATGCCCCGGCGATGCCGCCGCCGATGATGATGAAGTCTGCCTGGGTCATTCGAGCCTCCGTAAACAAGGGGATAACGCGCTTCTGTAGGAGCGAGGCTTGCCCGCGATCAATCTTGAGCCTGTCACTGTGGTTCGCTTGGGAACGCCAATCGCGAGCAAGCTTCGCTCCTACAGGTCAAGATTCAGAGAGTGCCTTGCAGGCGGTACAGGGCGTTGGCCAGGGCGATGTCTTCCAGGCCCAGGCCGATGGAGCGGAAGAACACATGGCGTTCCCCGTTCGGCCGTTCGGCGTGGCCGCTGAGCAGCTCGGGCAGGTCGCCGAGAATCGCGCTTTTGTCCCAGCCGTGCTGCTGGCTGGCGATCAGCATCTCGCCGGCCGAGCCGGGGGTGGTCTGGCGATAGTCGCAGTACACCTGCATCTCGTTCAGCGCGGCGGGCGGCACTTCGTGGGCTCGCGGGGCGTTGGTGCTGATGGACGTGATCAGCGCCGGTTTGCCCAGGGTGCGCGGGTCGAGCACCGGGCCGGCGGACGAGGTGCAGAGCATGATGACATCGGCATCCTCCAGGGCGTCGTCGAGCCGGGTGGCGACCTGCAGGCGTGAGTCCAGGGCCTTCAGACGCGCGATGTCCGCGGTGGATTTGCCGGCCAGGCTCGGGGAGTACAGGCGGATGGACTGCCATTCGCGCAGGCCTTTCACGTAATGCAGGTGGGCCTGGGCCACCGGACCGCTGCCGATGATCGCCAGGTGCCGGGCCTCGGGTGTGGCCAGCGCATCGACGGCCACGGCGGTGGTGGCCGCGGTGCGGGCGGTGGTCAGCTCGCCGGCGTCGCACAGCAGCAGGGGCTGACCGCTGTCCATGGACATCAGCAGGGTCCAGGCGGTCACCAGCGGGCCTTCGGCGCGGACGATATAGGGCGAGGTCTTGACCCCGTAGACCCGGTCTTCGGCCAGCACGCCCAGGTAGTTGATGAAGTCCCCGGCGCCCTGGGGAAATTCCACCCACTGCTGCGCCGGCTGCACGGCAAGCCCGGCGGCCAGGTCGTGGAACAGTTTGCGCAGGATCTGTGGGACGTCGACCTGGGCCAGCAGCTCGCGGGCTTGAGGCTGGGCAATCACGGAAGGTGTGCTGGACATGCGGGAACCCTCGGGGGATAAACTAATTTGTCCATTATGGACTTTTAGTTTTGCCCGGCAATATCCAGGCGAAAAAAAACGCAGCCTGTGGTCGGGCTGCGTTTTTTGTCCGGGGCGCTAAGCCGTCAGGCTTTGGGGCGCTTGCGCTCCACGGGGCGCAACAGCTCGGTCGGTGGCATTTCGCAGCTGATCTTGCGTCCCAGCAGCGCCTCGATCGACGGCAGCTGATAGGAGTCGTCCTCGCCGGCGAAGCTGATGGACACGCCATCGGCGCCCGCCCGGCCGGTGCGGCCGATACGGTGCACGTAGTCGTCCGGCACTTCCGGCAGGGTGAAGTTGATCACGTGGCTGATGCCGTCGATGTGGATGCCGCGACCGGCGACATCGGTGGCCACCAGCACGCGGATCTTGCCTTCGCGGAAGCCTTCCAGGGTCTTGATGCGCTTGTGCTGCGGCACGTCGCCGGACAGCTGGGCGGCATTCACGCCGTCGCGGACCAGGCGTTCCTCGATGCGCCGCACTTCATCCTTGCGGTTGGCGAAGACCATGACCCGCTCCCAGCCGTTGTCGTTGACCAGGTTGTACAGCAGCTTGTACTTGTCGGCGCTGGCGACCGCATAGATGTGCTGTTCGACGTTGGCGTTGGCCACGTTCTCGGCTTCGATCTCGACGATGGCCGGGTCGGTGGTCCACTGCTTGGCCAGGTTCATCACGTCGTCGGTGAAAGTGGCGGAGAACAGCAGGGTCTGGCGTTCGCTTTTCGGCGGGGTCTGGCGAATGATCTGGCGCACTTGCGGGATGAAACCCATGTCGAGCATGCGGTCGGCTTCGTCCAGCACCATCACTTCGACCATGTCCAGGTGCACGTCGCCGCGCTGGTTGAAGTCCAGCAGGCGGCCAGGAGTGGCGACCAGGATGTCGCAATGCCGGGCTTCGAGCTGCTTGAGCTGCTTGTCGAAGTCCATGCCGCCGACGAAGGTCATCACGTTGAGGCCGGTGTACTTGGTCAGCGCCGCGGCGTCCTTGGCGATCTGCACCACCAGTTCGCGGGTCGGGGCGATGATCAGCGCCCGCGGTTCGCCCATGTAGCGCTCTTTCGGCGGCGGGGTCTGCAGCAGCTGGGTGATGATCGAGATCAGGAACGCAGCGGTCTTGCCGGTGCCGGTCTGGGCCCGGCCGATGGCATCCTTGCCCGCCAGGGTGAACCCCAGGACCTGCGCCTGGATCGGCGTGCAGTAGGGGAAACCCAGGTCGTGGATCGCGTGCATCAGTTCCGGGGCGAGCTTGAAGTCGTGGAAGCGGGTCTTGCCTTCCTGGGGTTCGACGACGAAATCTTCCAGTTTCCAGGTACTCACCGGCGGTTTCGGCGCCCGTGCGCGGCGCGGCTGTTCGGCCTTGGGCTTGTCGCTGCGGGGCGGGGTCTGGACGGCCGGGGCGGCAGGGGGCACCGACTCTTGCTTGATGGCGGTGGCAGGCGCGTTCCGTTCCGGCTGATGGCCGTCGGTGCGGCTGCTGGGACTGGAAGAAGAAGGACTGGGGCCTGGCGCGAGCTGCTCAGCCTCGCTTTTACCGAAGATTTTCTTGAGTGCTTTGAGCACGGTCATCTCATCAATTGGTTAAGGAATGTACGCCGGGCAGTGTAATGCAAGAAACGGGCGCGGCGTAGTGGGTTGCTCAACGGGCTACGCAAGTTGTCAGTTTCAGCGTAAACGCTCGCCGAGCCAGGCACCGATATCGCGAATTTCCTCGGGTAACACTTCATGGCCCATTGGGTATTCCTGCCAGGTCACGGTGACACCGCGGTGTTTCAGGTGCTCGTAGGCGGTGCGGCCCATGGAGTTCTGCACCACTTCGTCGTACTGCCCATGCAGGCACAACGCCGGAATCCGCTGCTGGCTGGCCGAAAGTTCGAGTTCGTCGCTGAAGGTCGGGGCGTAGGTGGAGAGGGCAAGTACGCCACCCAGCGCACCCTGCCATTTAAGGAAGGCGGTGTGCAGGACCACCGCGCCGCCCTGGGAAAAACCGGCGAGGAAAATCCGCGAAGGGTCTATTCCGCTGGCGCGCTGCTCTTCGATCAGCTCGACCAGGCGTTTGGCCGACTCGTCCAGCTGTTCGCGATCGATCGCCCGCGCCGGGCTCATGGCCAGAATGTCGTACCAACTGGGCATGGCATAACCGCCATTGATGGTCACCGCGCGGGTCGGTGCCTGGGGCAGGACGAAGCGGGTGCTCAGCAGGCTTTCCTGCAGCGCCTCGGCGACCGGCAGGAAGTCGTAGCGGTCGGCGCCCAGGCCATGGAGCCAGATCACGCAGGCATCGACGGGCTTGCTGGGCTGAAGAATCAAGGGCTCGGTCATGGTTGCTCCAATTGTGTGCGTGCGCGCCTGAACGGTGCGTGGTCGAGGTGCGCGCTCGGTTGATCAGTGAAGAAGATGTCGCAAGGCTGAAAGTTTCGCTCTTGACCCCGGGTCGAACCGCTTTGGCCGACAGTCTGGTACGGGCTTTGCTATAGCCGTCCGGTGACGTGATTGCGCTCACCCCGCCGGTAACACTAACAGGCTACCGACGGGTGTGGGATAGCAAAGATCCGCTGATGGACGTTCGCCAGTGGCCGCTACGGGCTTCGCGAACATGCAAGGGCTACAGCCCGTTCGGTCGCTTGGTGGGATATGGGTTTTCTCGTAAATGGATTTTCTCCTACTAGACTCATAGCTAAAGTCCTACGTCGCTTGACCCTAAAAAAAGCCAACACGGGTCAACAGCGCCTCATAAGGGTGCGGCAGGACTCAAGCTCCGACACAACAAGAGCAAGACTGGAGGTTTGAATGAAGATGTTGAAATCCACCCTGGCTGTGGTGACGGCCGCCGCTGTCCTGGGCATGAGCGGCTTCGCGCAGGCAGGGGCGACCCTGGATGCGGTGCAGAAGAAAGGTTTCGTGCAGTGCGGTGTGAGCGACGGCCTGCCGGGCTTCTCGGTACCGGACGCCACCGGCAAGATCCTCGGCATCGACGCTGACGTCTGCCGCGCCGTGGCCGCCGCGGTGTTCGGTGACGCGACCAAGGTCAAATTCAGTCAGTTGAACGCCAAGGAGCGCTTCACCGCCCTGCAATCGGGCGAGATCGACATCCTGTCGCGCAACACCACCATGACCAGTTCCCGCGACGCCGGCATGGGCCTGAAGTTTCCAGGCTTCATCACCTACTACGACGGCATCGGCTTCCTGGTGAACAACAAGCTGGGCGTCAAGAGTGCCAAGGAGCTGGACGGCGCAACCATCTGCATCCAGGCCGGTACCACGACCGAGCTGAACGTTTCCGACTACTTCCGCGGTAACGGCCTGAAATACACCCCGATCACTTTCGACACCTCCGACGAAAGCGCCAAGTCGCTGGAGTCCGGTCGTTGCGACGTGCTGACTTCCGACAAGTCCCAACTGTTCGCCCAGCGCAGCAAGCTGGCCTCGCCAAAGGACTACGTGGTTCTGCCGGAAACCATTTCCAAGGAGCCGCTGGGCCCGGTCGTGCGTAACGGCGACGACGAGTGGCTGGCCATCGTGCGCTGGACTGGCTACGCCATGCTCAACGCCGAAGAGGCCGGTATCACTTCGAAGAACGTCGAAGCCGAAGCCAAGTCCACCAAGAACCCGGACGTCGCCCGTCTGCTGGGCACGGACGGTGAGTACGGCAAAGACCTGAAGCTGCGCAAGGATTGGGTAGTACAGATCGTCAAGCAAGTCGGCAACTACGGTGAAGTGTTCGAGAAAAACCTCGGCAAGAGCACTCCGCTGGAGATCGACCGCGGCCTGAACGCGTTGTGGAACAACGGTGGCATTCAATACGCACCACCAGTGCGCTGATGGTTCTATCACCCGGCGGGGCAACCGCCGGGTGATGTTCTTGTTCCATTCTTCCCGGGGCACTTCATGCAAAATTCAATCGGCGCACCAAAGCAGAGGCTCAGTCTCAGCGATCCACGAGTGCGTGCGTGGCTATTCCAGATCATCACCGTTGTGGCGGTGATCTCGCTTGGCTGGTACTTGTTCGACAATACTCAAACCAACCTTCAGCACCGGGGCATCACCTCCGGCTTCGACTTCCTCGAGCGCAGCGCCGGCTTCGGCATCGCTCAGCACTTGATCTCCTACACCGAAGCGGACAGTTACGCCCGGGTGTTCGTGATCGGCCTGCTCAACACCCTGCTGGTGACCTTCATCGGCGTGATCCTGGCGACCATCCTCGGTTTCATCATCGGCGTGGCGCGCCTGTCGCAGAACTGGATCATCAGCAAACTGGCGACCGTGTATGTGGAAGTGTTCCGCAACATTCCGCCGCTGCTGCAGATCCTGTTCTGGTACTTCGCGGTGTTCCTGACCATGCCGGGGCCGCGCAACAGCCACAACTTCGGCGACACCTTCTTCGTCAGCAGCCGTGGCCTGAACATGCCGGCGGCCCAGTTGGCCGACGGCTTCTGGCCGTTCGTGATCAGTATCGTGGTGGCGATCGTCGCCATTGTGCTGATGGCGCGCTGGGGGACCCGGCGCTTCGAAGCAACCGGTGTGCCGTTCCACAAGTTCTGGGCCGGCCTGGCGCTGTTCGTGGCGATCCCGGCGCTGTGCATGCTGGTGTTCGGCGCGCCGGTGCATTGGGAAATGCCCAAGCTGCAAGGCTTCAACTTCGTCGGTGGCTGGGTGCTGATCCCGGAACTGCTGGCTTTGACCCTGGCCCTGACGGTGTACACCGCGGCGTTCATCGCCGAGATCGTGCGGTCGGGGATCAAGTCGGTGAGCCATGGCCAGACCGAAGCGGCCCATTCCCTCGGCCTGCGCAACGGTCCGACCCTGCGCAAGGTGATCATCCCGCAGGCCCTGCGGGTGATCATTCCGCCGTTGACCAGCCAATACCTGA
>NZ_JBNNVU010000132.1:0-10436 GCF_050280705.1 Pseudomonas sp. NPDC089530
CTACGGTTCGCATGTTCCGTAGGAGCGAGGCTGGCCCGCGATGCTTTTTGTGCACCGAAATGGTGAGCCTGCACTGCCGAAAGGCTTGGCCAGGCGGGGGATTCGCGCCCGAGCGGCCGCGCCCTTTCTGGAAAAAACCATCCGTAAAACGGCGAAAACCCCATGAACCGGGGCTTTCAGCTTGACCCTGAAAATAACTGAACCGTTTAAGCCTGAATTGGCACGCGCCCTGCAAACAAGATCACGAGCGCAGTCGCTCACCCGTTTTGGGGACCTTGGTACAGGCAGGCCGAGCATCCCCCTCTTTACACCCGGAGCCCCTACCGCTCGCAGCGACGGGCTCCAGCCGTTTCGGGAACCCTGGTACAGGCAGGCCAGGGCTTCCCTCTTTAACACCGGGCCCGGCGCACTCAGTGCCAGCCCACGCTTTTGGGGACCCTGGTACAGGCAGGCCGGGAATCCCCTCTTTTATTCCTCCCGGAGGCGGACCTCCAGGCGCCAGCGCCCATCGACCTCGCTGCCCGACCATTCGGCGTGCAGCGCCCGGGCCGCAACCACGTTAAGCAGCAAACCTTCCTGCGCCGCCCGCACCCGCCAGTTGGCATCCTTGTCGTTGATCTTCAGCTGGCCCTTCTGCGCCCGCCCCTCGGCCTCGAACAGCAGCGCCACAGAGCCGTCGATGTGCTCGCCATGGACCTTGGGCTCGTTGTTGAACCACACCACCAGACCATCGGGCTCGACCTGCACCTGCTGCAACTCGGTGGGGTCCGGGTTGGTGAGGCGACCGATCATCAACCCGAGCATCACGCCAACGATCGCCAGCGAGCCGAACACTCGCAGCATTAGCTGCGGCTTGGGGTCGGCTTCAGGCGTAGAATGCGGCCTGTCTTTTTCTTCGGAGCCGTGCATGTTTCACGTCATCCTTTTTCAACCAGAAATTCCGCCGAATACCGGCAACGTAATCAGGCTGTGCGCCAATAGCGGCTGCCACCTGCATTTGATCGAGCCGCTGGGTTTCGAAATGGACGACAAGCGCCTGCGCCGGGCCGGCCTCGACTATCACGAGTATGCCACCCTGCAACGCCATGCCGACCTCGCCAGCTGTCTGGAAAGCCTCGGCCATCCGCGCCTGTTCGCCTTCACCACCAAGGGCTCGCAGCCCTTCCACGACGCCAGCTTCGCCGAGGGCGACGCCTTCCTGTTCGGCCCCGAAAGCCGTGGCCTGCCCGCCGAAGTGCTGGACGCCCTGCCCAGCGAACAACGCCTGCGCCTGCCCATGCGCGAAGGCTGCCGCAGCCTGAACCTGTCCAACACCGTGGCGGTGGCCGTCTACGAGGCCTGGCGCCAGCTGGGCTTCAAATAAGCTCCTGCTTCTGTAGGAGCGAAGCTTGCTCGCGATGAACGATAACGCGGTGTTTCAGGCGTTTCGCGTCGCCCCTATCGCGGGCAAGCCTCGCTCCTACCCGAAGGTTTCACCCAGCCATGAAAAAAGCGCCGTCAAAGGCGCTTTTTTCATGGGCGGGCAAACCGCTTATTGAACGGTGTTTTCGCCAGCGGCCTGCAGGCGTTGCAGCTCTTGCGCGTACAGCGCGTCGAAGTTCACCGGCGCCAGCATCAGGGCCGGGAACGAGCCGCGGGTCACCAGGCTGTCCAGGGCTTCGCGAGCGTACGGGAACAGGATGTTCGGGCAGAACGCGCCCAGGGTGTGGCTCATCGAAGCGTCGTCCAGGTTCTTGATCAGGAAGATACCGGCCTGTTGCACTTCGGCGATGAACGCCACTTCTTCACCGTTTTTCACGGTGACCGACAGGGTCAGCACGACTTCGTGGAAACCTTCTTCCAGGGCCTTCTGACGGGTGTTCAGGTCCAGGCCGACGCTCGGCTCCCACTGCTGGCGGAAGATCGCCGGGCTTTTTGGAGCTTCGAAAGACAGGTCACGCACGTAGATGCGCTGCAGCGAGAATTGCGGTGCGGATTCGTCTTCGGTCGCAGCGGTGTTCTGTTGGTCAGTCATCTCAGATCCTTCTTGATCTCGGGTCTTGTAGGGTTTGCTGAACGGGGTGGCCGGTCAGGCCGCGAGCAGCGCGTCGAGCTTGCCGGCGCGCTCCAGGGCGAACAGATCGTCACAACCGCCCACATGGGTGCCGCCGATCCAGATTTGCGGCACGGACGTGCGCCCGGCCTTCTGGGCCATTTCGGCGCGGACCTGCGGCTTGCCGTCGACCTTGATCTCGTCGAAGGCTACGCCTTTGTTCTCGAGCAGGTACTTGGCCCGCGAGCAGTAGGGGCAGTAATCGCTGGAATAGACGACGACAGAAGCCATATCACTTCACCAGCGGCAGGTTGTCGGCTTTCCAGCTGCTGACACCGCCGGACAGCTTGGCGGCGGTGAAGCCGGACTTCATCAGCTCGCGGGCGTGGGTGCCGGCGTGCTGACCCAGGGCGTCGACCAGGATGATGGTCTTGGCCTTGTGCTTTTCCAGCTCGCCGATACGGGCGGCCAGTTTGTCTTGAGGGATGTTCAACGCGCCGACGATATGGCCCGCGGCGAATTCCTTGGACGGACGGATATCGATCACCACGCCCTGCTCGTTGTTGACCAGCGCGGTCAGTTCACGGGTGCTGAGGCTGCGGCCGCCGCGGCTCAATTCATGGGCGATCAGCAGGGCCAGCAAGATGACGAAGGCGCCGACGAGCAGATAGTGTGCGGTGGCGAATTGAATCAGGTGAGCAACCATCAAGGAGGTTCCAGGGCGTTAAAATGTCGGCCAGTATACACAGCCCTCCGGGCCGGCCAAACCCCGCCCGGCGGTGACGCCGATTGAACTTGGCTTTAAACTGCCACTCCCTTTTTCAACTTCTCCCAATCCAGCCACGAGTGGAATCTATGACTACCACGCCTAAACCTTTGGTCCTGATGATTCTGGATGGCTTCGGTCACAGCGAGAGCCCGGAATCCAACGCTATCTATGCGGCCAGGAAGCCGGTACTCGACCGCCTGTACGCCAGCGTGCCGCATGGCCTGATCTCGGGTTCGGGCATGGATGTCGGCCTGCCGGACGGGCAGATGGGCAACTCCGAAGTCGGCCACATGAACCTCGGCGCCGGCCGCGTGGTGTACCAGGACTTCACCCGTGTCACCAAGGCCATCCGCGATGGCGAGTTCTTCGAGAACCCGACGATCTGCGCCGCCGTGGACAAGGCCGTGGCCGCCGGCAAGGCCGTGCACATCCTCGGCCTGCTCTCCGAAGGCGGCGTGCACAGCCACCAGGACCATCTGGTGGCCATGGCCGAACTGGCCTTCAAGCGCGGCGCCGAGAAGATCTACCTGCACGCCTTCCTCGACGGTCGCGACACGCCGCCGAAAAGCGCCGCCTCGTCGATCGAACTGCTGGATGAAACCTTCAAGACCCTGGGCAAGGGCCGCATCGCCAGCCTGATCGGCCGCTACTTCGCCATGGACCGTGACAACCGCTGGGACCGCGTGGCCCAGGCCTACAACCTGATCGTCGACGGCAAGGGCGAGTTCAACGCCGCCACCGCTCAGGAAGGTCTGCAGGCCGCCTACGAGCGCGGCGAAAGCGACGAGTTCGTCAAGGCCACCACCCTCGGCGAGCCGGTGACTGTCGAAGACGGTGACGCCGTGGTGTTCATGAACTTCCGCGCCGACCGCGCCCGCGAGCTGAGCCGGGTGTTCGTCGAGGACGGCTTCAAGGAATTCGACCGCGCGCGCCAGCCGAAACTGGCCGGCTTCGTCATGCTGACCCAATACGCGGCCAGCATTCCGGCCCCGTCGGCCTTCGCCCCGGGCAGCCTGGACAACGTGCTGGGCGACTACCTGGCGAAAAACGGCAAGACCCAGCTGCGCATCGCCGAAACCGAGAAATACGCCCACGTGACCTTCTTCTTCTCCGGCGGCCGCGAAGAACCGTTCCCGGGCGAAGAACGCATCCTGATCCCGTCGCCGAAAGTCGCCACCTACGACCTGCAGCCGGAAATGAGCGCCCCGGAAGTCACCGACAGGATCGTCGACGCCATTGAAAACCAGCGCTACGACGTGATCGTGGTCAACTACGCCAACGGCGACATGGTCGGCCACAGCGGCGTGTTCGAGGCCGCGGTCAAGGCCGTCGAGTGCCTGGACCTGTGCGTCGGCCGCATCGTCGAAGCCCTGGAGAAAGTCGGCGGCGAAGCCCTGATCACCGCCGACCACGGCAACGTCGAGCAAATGTCCGATGCCACCACCGGCCAGGCCCACACCGCGCACACCAGCGAACCGGTGCCGTTCATCTATTTCGGCAAGCGTGACCTGAAAGTCCGCGAAGGTGGCGTACTGGCCGACGTGGCGCCGACCATGCTCAAGCTGCTGGGCCTGCCGCAGCCGGTGGAAATGACTGGCACTTCGATACTGGTCTGATATTAAAAAGACCCAATAATGAGCCGGAAACGGCTTTTTATGACGAACGCCTCAAAGCAGTTGGCTTTGAGGCGTTTTTTTTGCAGCGAGGGGCGGGCATACTAGGCCGTCCCTTTCCCTGGTGTCGCCCGCCTCTATGCTTCGCGCCCTGATTGCCCTCGCTCTGACCTGCCTGCTCCAACCGGCCTTCGCCGACGAGCGCGCGCAAACCCAACAGCAGTTGGACGCCACGCGTCAGGACATTGCCGAGCTGAAGAAGCTGCTGGGCAAGTTGCAGGAAGAGAAATCCGGCGTGCAGAAAGACCTGCGCGGCACCGAGACCGAGATGGGCAAGCTGGAGAAGCAGGTCGAAACCCTGCAGAAAGAGCTGAAGAAAAGCGAATCCGAGCTACAGCGGCTCGATGAGGAGAAAAAAAAACTCCAGAGCGCGCGCGTTGAACAGCAACGACTGATCGCCATCCAGGCCCGCGCGGCCTACCAGAATGGCCGTCAGGAGTACCTCAAGCTGCTGCTCAACCAGCAGAATCCGGAAAAATTCGCCCGCACCCTCACCTATTACGACTACCTGAGCCAGGCCCGCCTGGAACAGCTGAAGAATTTCAACGAAACCCTGCGCCAGCTGGCCAACGTCGAAAAGGAAATCGGACTGCAACAAGCCCAGTTGCTGGTGCAGAAAAGCAGCCTCGACACCCAGCGCGACGAACTGGACAAGGTCCGCAAGGAACGCCAGTCGGCCCTGGCCAAGCTCAACGACGACGTGAAGGCCCGTGGCGACAAGCTCAAGGCCCGCGAGCAGGACCAGGCCGATCTGGGCAAGGTGCTGAAAACCATCGAGGAAACCCTGGCCCGCCAGGCCCGAGAGGCAGAAGAAGCGCGGCAGAAAGCGCTGATCGCCCAGCAGGAAGCCGAAAAAAAGCGTTTGCGTGAGGCCCAGGCCCAAGCCGATGCCGGCGACAGCCCGCGCAAGCCGCCCCGAGCCACGCCCGGTCCCCTGGTTTCCAGCGCCGGCGCCTCCTATGGAGGCCCTTTTGCTTCAGCCCGGGGCAAACTTCCATGGCCGGTCGATGGTCGACTGCTGGCCCGCTTTGGCGAAACCCGCGGCGACGATGCCCGGACCAAATGGGACGGGGTGATGATCAGCGCCTCGGCCGGCAGCCAGGTACATGCCGTGCATGGCGGCCGCGTGGTGTTCGCCGACTGGCTGCGCGGCGCCGGCCTGCTGGTGATTCTCGACCACGGCAACGGCTACTTGAGCCTCTATGGCCACAACCAGACACTGCTCAAGGAAGCCGGCGATATCGTCAAGGCCGGCGAGTCCATCTCCACTGTGGGCAGCAGTGGCGGCCAGGACACACCTGCGCTGTACTTCGCTATTCGCCAGCAGGGTCGCCCAAGCGACCCGGCACAATGGTGCCGCGTGCAAGGATAAGCGCGCCATTTCATTCAGGAGTTCGTTCGACATGCTGCATTTGTCCCGCCTCACCTCGCTGGCCCTGACGATCGCTCTGGTGATCGGTGCGCCCCTGGCGTTCGCCGCCGAAACCGCTCAATCGGCAGCCGCCACGACCGCCAAGGCGCCATTACCGCTCGAAGAGCTGCGCACCTTTGCCGAGGTCATGGACCGGATCAAGGCCGCCTATGTCGAACCCGTCGACGACAAGACCCTGCTGGAAAACGCCATCAAGGGCATGCTCAGCAACCTCGACCCGCACTCGGCCTACCTCGGCCCCGAGGACTTCGCCGAGCTGCAGGAAAGTACCAGCGGCGAGTTCGGCGGCCTGGGCATCGAAGTCGGTTCCGAAGACGGCATCATCAAGGTGGTGTCGCCGATCGACGACACCCCGGCGTCCAAGGCCGGCATCCAGGCCGGCGACCTGATCGTCAAGATCAACGGCCAGCCGACCCGCGGCCAGAGCATGACCGAAGCCGTGGACAAGATGCGCGGCAAGATCGGCCAGAAGATCACCCTGACCCTGGTGCGCGACGGCGGTGCGCCGTTCGACGTGACCCTGGCCCGCGCCACCATCCAGGTGAAGAGCGTGAAGAGCCAGCTGCTGGAGTCGGGATACGGCTACATCCGCATCACCCAGTTCCAGGTCAAGACCGGCGAAGAGGTCTCCAAGGCCCTGGCCAAGCTGCGCAAGGACAACGGCAAGAAGCTCAACGGCATCATCCTCGACCTGCGCAACAACCCGGGCGGCGTACTGCAATCGGCGGTGGAAGTGGTCGACCACTTCATCACCAAGGGCCTGATCGTCTACACCAAGGGCCGCATCGCCAACTCCGAACTGCGCTTCTCCGCCACCGGCAAGGACGAAAGCGAAGCGGTGCCGATGGTGGTGCTGATCAACGGCGGCAGCGCCTCGGCTTCGGAAATCGTCGCCGGCGCCCTGCAGGATCAGAAACGCGCGGTGCTGATGGGTACCACCAGCTTCGGCAAGGGCTCGGTGCAGACCGTGCTGCCGCTGAACAACGAACGTGCGCTGAAGATCACCACCGCGCTGTATTTCACGCCGAACGGCCGTTCGATCCAGGCCCAGGGCATCGTGCCGGACATCGAGGTGCGCCGCGCCAAGATCACCAACGAAGCCCAGGACAACGAATACTTCAAGGAAGCCGATCTGCAAGGTCACCTGGGCAATGGCAACGGCGGCGCCGACAAGCCGACTGCCTCGGGCAGCAAGCCCAAGCCGATGCCGCAGGACGATGACTACCAGCTGGCCCAGGCCCTGAGCCTGCTCAAGGGCTTGAGCATCACCCGCAGCAAGTGATGGAACCCGTCGCGAGCAAGCTTCCTGCAGGAGCGAAGCTTGCTCGCGATAGCTCCCCCATGACCGCCACACACCTCCAAGGCCTTACCCGCACCTCATGATGACCAACCAACGCCAACCCTCCACACGGTTGCCGTGGAGGCTCATGATCGGGCTTCTGTGCCTCCTCGCCGTCAGCGCGCCCCAGGCCGCCGAACCCACGCCACGCAAGGCCTACCTGAGCCTGATCATCGACGATCTCGGGCAGAACCTGCCCCGCGACCGCCGTGTGCTGGCCCTGCCGGGCCCGGTGACCACCGCGATCATGCCCGATACGCCCCACGCCGCCGAATTCGCCCGCGAAGCCCACCGCGCCGGCAAGATCGTCATCCTGCACATGCCCATGGACCCGGCCACCGGCCCCTTCGCCTGGCACCCCGATCTGCCCATCGAAGAGCTGGAAAGACGCCTCAATGCCGCCTTCAAGGCCGTTCCCTACACCCGTGGCATCAACAACCACATGGGCAGCCGCATGACCTCCCAGCCCCAGGCCATGGCCTGGCTGATGGCCGAGCTGCAGCGGCGCCACAAGTTTTTCGTCGACAGCCGCACCAGCGCCAGGACCGTGGCCGCCGCCGAGGCACAGAAGATCGGCCTGGCCAGCGTGTCCCGCGACGTGTTCCTCGACGACGAACGCACCGAGGCTGCTATCGCCGGCCAGTTGCAGACCGCGATCGACCTGGCGCACAAGCAGGGCTCGGCGGTGGTGATCGGCCACCCTTATCCACAGACCCTGGCCGTGCTCGAACGCGAACTGCCCCGGCTCAAGGCCCAGGGCATCGACTGGATCGATATCGAGTTGATGATCAGTGTGCGCAGCAACAAGGCCATGAGCGGGCATGGCAAGGATGGGGTTTACCGCTGAGGTTTGGCGTTGGCCATTGCAACCCATCGCGGCAAGCCTCGCTCCTACAGGATTGCACGTGCCTTGTAGGAGCGGGGCTTGCCCGCGATAGCGACCCCAGTCTACTTACAGATAGCGGCCCATGATCTCTTCCACCACACCTTCCTGGCGCAGCTGGTCCAGCGCGGCCTGCAGCCGGGCGACGGTTTCGTCCGGCACCTCTTTATTCAGCGCCAGGTACAGCTGGGTGCTGTGGAAACGCAGCACGGTCTTGAGCCCGGTCACGCCGGCCTGTTTGGCCAGGTAACGCCCGGCGGGGTCGCCGGTGGCCCACAGGTCGATCTGGCCATCGACCAGTTTCTGCGCGTTGTCCTGGTCCTTCAGCACCACCTGCAGCTTGAGCCCCTGCTTGGCCAGGGTCTCGGCGATGGCGTCGCCCTTGTAGGCGCCGATCCGGTATTTGCGTGCCTGCTCCAGGGATTGCAGGGCAATCTTGCTGTCATCCCTGGCCAGCAGGATCCAGTCGTCCGGGCCGATGGGGCCGACCCATTTGAACAGCGTTTCCCGATCCGGCAGCCGCGCCATCACGAACACGCCGTACCCCGGCTGCTCCAGGGCGAGCTTGTAGATGCGCTCCCAGGGAAAACGCAGGGTCAGGCTGTAATTGATCCCGGCACGCTTGAACATTTCGCGGACGATATCCACGGCAATGCCGTCGATATTCTCGCCCTGGGCGAAGTTCTTGCCATTCCTGGCCATGTTGTAGGGGGGGAAGTTTTCCGTCAGCAGCACCAGGGAAGTGCCGGACGTTTCCGCTGCGCGAGCGCCGGCGGCGAAGAGAACCGAAGCGCTGGCAAGTACAAGGAGAAGACGTTTGAACATGACGGGCTACCGGAATCCATGGCGTGCCCAAGAGTGCCGCGAGCCCGCCATGCTGTCCAGTGGCTAGTAGCTAGCGCACCACGATGCCGCGGTGGGCCATGTAGGCCTTGGCCTCGGGAACCGTGTATTCGCCGAAGTGGAAGATGCTCGCCGCCAGCACCGCGCTGGCGTGGCCTTCGATGATGCCGTCGGCCAGGTGCTGCAGGTTGCCGACGCCGCCGGAAGCGATCACCGGAATGCCCAGGGCATCGCTGATGGCGCGGGTCACGCCCAGGTCGAAGCCGTTTTTCATGCCGTCCTGATCCATGCTGGTCAGCAGGATCTCGCCGGCGCCCAGGCCTTCCATCTTCTTCGCCCACTCCACCGCGTCCAGCCCGGTGGGCTTGCGCCCGCCGTGGGTGAAGATCTCCCAGCGCGGGGTTTCGCCCGGCCCGGACACCTTCTTCGCGTCGATGGCGACGACGATGCACTGGGAGCCGAAATGCTCCGCAGCCTCGCCGACGAACTCGGGGTTGAACACCGCCGCGGTGTTGATCGAGACCTTGTCCGCGCCGGCATTGAGCAGGTTGCGGATGTCCTGCACAGTGCGCACGCCGCCACCCACGGTCAGCGGGATGAACACCTGGCTGGCCATG
The DNA here is from genome assembly GCF_050280705.1 of Pseudomonas sp. NPDC089530. NCBI lineage: Bacteria > Pseudomonadati > Pseudomonadota > Gammaproteobacteria > Pseudomonadales > Pseudomonadaceae > Pseudomonas > Pseudomonas sp. NPDC089530. The sequence continues at coordinate 9,589 of NZ_JBNNVU010000132.1, forward strand.
CGCTCGACGGTGTGCAGCGTGGTGTCGCGGCCATCGACGCTGGCGGTGATGTCGAGAAAGGTAATCTCGTCCGCACCCTGCTCGTCGTAGCGGCGGGCGATTTCCACCGGGTCGCCGGCGTCACGGATGTTCTCGAACTTGACGCCCTTGACCACCCGGCCGTTGTCCACGTCCAGGCAAGGGATGATGCGTTTAGCCAGCGCCATGGTGAGTCCTCAGCCTTGGTAGGAGTCGCAGAAGGCTTGCGCCTCGGCGACGTCGAGGGTGCCTTCGTAAATCGCCCGGCCGGTGATGGCGCCGATGATCCCCGGAGCCTTGGCGTCCAGCAGAGCCTTGATGTCGCCCAGGTTGTGGATGCCGCCGGAAGCGATCACCGGGATCCGGGTGGCCGCGGCCAGGGCTGCGGTGAAGGGCACGTTGCAGCCCTGCATCATGCCGTCTTTGGCGATATCGGTATAAACGATGGCGGACACGCCGTCGGCTTCGAAACGCTTGGCCAGGTCGATCACCTGCACCGAGCTGACCTCGGCCCAGCCGTCGGTGGCGACGAAACCGTCCTTGGCGTCCAGACCGACGATGACCTTGCCCGGGAAGGCGCGGCAGGCTTCGGCGACGAACTCCGGCTCCTTCACCGCCTTGGTGCCGATGATCACGTAGCTCACGCCCGCCTTGACGTAGTGCTCGATGGTTTCCAGCGAGCGGATGCCGCCGCCGATCTGGATCGGCAGGTTCGGGTAGCGCTTGGCGATGGCGGCAGAACCCTGATGTAGCGTCTCTCCTCCAGACGTTTGATTTCTTCTGAGGAGAGGAAAGTTGGAGCGGACTTGCCACCGCTATCGACCCAAGCA
>NZ_JBNNVU010000133.1:0-10322 GCF_050280705.1 Pseudomonas sp. NPDC089530
GAAGCGGCGACGTTTATCCCAACGCCACCAACCGCGCCGCCAGGGCCTTGGCCTGGCTGGCCACATCGGTCACCGCGGTGCTTTCAGCAGACGCAGGATGTCGTGTGGATCGCTTGGACCGTCGGAGATAACTTCGCCGCGGTTTACCTGTTCACCTTCGAAGACGTTCAGGTGGCGCCACTTCGGAATCAGCTCTTCATACGGATCACTACCGTCGTTCGGGGTAATGACCAGACGGCGCTTGCCCTTGGTCTCTTTACCGAACGCGATGGTGCCGCTGACTTCAGCCAGAATCGAGGCCTCTTTCGGACGACGAGCTTCGAACAGGTCGGCAACACGCGGCAGACCACCGGTGATGTCGCGAGTTTTCGAAGTTTCTTGCGGAATACGAGCGATAACGTCACCGATCGCGATCCGCGCACCGTCCGCCACGCCGACCAGAGCGTTGGCTGGCAGGAAGTACTGAGCCGGTACGTCGGTACCTGGCAGCAGCAGATCCTTGCCATCGTCACCCACCATCTTCACGGCAGGACGGATGCCGAGTGCTGCAAGGCCGAGCACATCAACTTCATGGCCAAGCACGCCCGCGGCCTGATCTGCATGCCGATGAGCCGCGAGCGCTGCGAGCTGCTCAAGCTGCCCCTGATGGCGCCGCGCAACGGTTCCGGTTTCGGTACCAAGTTCACCGTGTCCATCGAGGCCACCACCGGCGTGACCACCGGCATCTCCGCCGCCGACCGCGCGCGCACGGTGCAGGCTGCCGCCGCCAAGGACGCCAAGGCCGAAGACATCGTCAGCCCGGGCCACATCTTCCCGCTGATGGCCCAGCCGGGCGGCACCCTGGCCCGTGCCGGCCACACCGAGGCGGCCTGCGACCTGGCGCGCATGGCCGGTTTCGAGCCGAGCGGGGTGATCTGCGAAGTGATGAACGACGACGGCACCATGTCCCGTCGCGCCGAGCTGGAAACCTTCGCCGTCGAACACAACATCAAGATCGGCACCATCGCCGACCTGATCCACTACCGGATGATCCACGAACGTACCGTTCAGCGGATTGCCGAGCAGCCGCTGGACAGCGAACTGGGCCAGTTCAACCTGGTGACCTATCGTGATTCGGTAGAGGGCGACGTGCACATGGCGCTGACCCTGGGCAACATCTGCGCCGAAGAGCCGACCCTGGTCCGTGTGCACAACATGGACCCGCTGCGCGACCTGCTGATGGTCAAGCAGCCTGGCCGCTGGAGCCTGCGGGCCGCCATGGCCACGGTGGCCGAGGCGGGCAGCGGCGTGGTGCTGTTGCTGGGCCACCCACTGGACGGCGACGTGCTGCTGGCGCACATCCGCGAAACTTCCGAGCACACGCCGGCGAAGAAACCGACCACCTACAGCATCGTCGGTGCCGGTTCGCAGATCCTGCGCGACCTGGGCGTGCGCAAGATGCGCCTGATGAGTGCGCCGATGAAGTTTAATGCGATATCCGGTTTCGACCTGGAAGTTGTAGAATACGTGCCCTCCGAATAAAAGCCGGCTGCCTGCGGCTTGAAATTCGCGGTTCAAATATCACTGGCGAGCGCGTAACGAACGCGCTCCGGCTCTTTAAGAGATTTGTCGAATGACCCTGAAGACCATCGAAGGTACCTTCATCGCCCCCAAAGGCCGCTATGCCCTGGTGGTCGGCCGTTTCAACAGCTTCGTCGTCGAAAGCCTGGTCAGCGGCGCCGTTGATGCCCTGGTTCGTCATGGCGTGAGCGAAAGCGACATCACCATCATCCGTGCTCCTGGCGCCTTCGAGATTCCGCTGGTGGCGCAGAAAGTCGCGCAGAAGGGCGAATTCGCGGCGATCATCGCCCTGGGCGCGGTCATTCGTGGCGGCACTCCGCACTTCGAATACGTGGCGGGCGAATGCACCAAGGGCCTGGCCCAGGTGTCCATGGAGTTCGGCGTACCGGTCGCTTTCGGCGTGCTGACCGTCGACTCGATCGAGCAAGCCATCGAACGTTCCGGCACCAAGGCCGGCAACAAGGGTGCTGAGGCTGCCTTGTCCGCTCTGGAAATGGTCAGCCTGCTGGCGCAGTTGGAGGCCAAGTGATTAGCGACGATAGCGATCGTTTCAACCCGCGCGATCCGAAACCCGCGGATGCTGGCAAGCCATCCAAGAGCGCCAAGCGTCGCGAAGCCCGCCAGCTCGCGACCCAGGCGCTGTACCAATGGCACATGGCCAAGCACTCGCTGAACGAGATCGAAGCGCAGTTCCGGGTCGACAACGATTTCACCGACATCGACGGTGCCTACTTCCGTGAGATCCTGCACGGCGTACCGGCCAACAAGAAAGAGATCGACAGCGCTCTCGCCCCTTGCCTGGACCTCGCCATCGAAGAGCTGGACCCGGTCGAGCTGGCGGTCCTGCGCCTGTCCACCTGGGAGCTGCTCAAGCGCGTCGACGTGCCGTACCGCGTTGTGATCAACGAAGGTATCGAACTGGCCAAGGTCTTCGGTTCCACCGACGGCCACAAGTTCGTCAACGGCGTACTCGACAAGCTGGCCCCACGTCTGCGTGAAGCTGAAGTGAAGGCGTTCAAGCGCTGATCCGCGCTTGCAGCTGCCATGGGCGAGTTTGAGCTGATCCGTAACTTCTTCGCTGCCGCGCCTTGTGCGCAGGGCGGCGAGGGCGTTGCCCTGGGGATTGGCGACGACTGCGCCTTGCTGGCTGTTCCCCCGGGCGAACAGTTGGCGATTTCCACCGACACCCTGGTGGCCGGTGTGCATTTCGCAGACCCCTGCGACCCTTTCCTGCTCGGCCAGCGCTCGCTGGCAGTGGCGGTCAGCGACCTGGCGGCCATGGGCGCCGCGCCCCTGGCCTTCACCCTGGCCCTGACCCTGCCGACAGTCGAAGCCGCCTGGCTGCAAGCCTTTGCCAATGGCCTCTGCGCCATGGCGCAAGGTTGCGGCGTGCGCCTGGTGGGCGGCGACACCACGCGTGGCCCCTTGACCCTGACCCTGACTGTATTCGGACGTGTGCCCGCGGGCCAGGCGCTGACCCGCAGCGGTGCCCGGCCGGGCGATCTGCTGTGCGTCGGTGGCGAACTGGGCAACGGCGCCGGGGCCTTGCCCCTGGTGCTCGGGCAGCGCCGCGCCGAACCGCAGATCGCCGAGCCCCTGCTGGCCCATTACTGGTCGCCGCAGCCGCAACTGGCCCTGGGCCAGGCGCTGCGCGGCAAGGCCAGCGCGGCCCTGGATATCTCCGATGGCCTGCTGGCCGATTGCGGGCATATCGCCGCTGCTTCAGCTGTCGGCTTGCTGATCGAAAGCGAAAAACTGCCGATGTCCAAGGCGCTGCTGAGCTTTCTCGGCGAGAATGGCGCCCGCGCGGCGGCGCTCAGCGGCGGCGACGATTACGTGCTGGCCTTCACCCTGCCCGAAACCGAGCTGGCACCGCTGCTGGCGGCCGGCTGGCCGGTGCATGTGCTGGGGCGGGTCGTGGCCGGGCAGGGTGTGGTGCTGCTGGATGCCGAGGGGCAGGACATCACCCCGGGTACCCGGGGCTATCAACATTTTCCGGAGACACCGTGACAGATCATCCCAAGCAGGTTCCGGCCGAGAACGTGCCGCCTTCCGTCTGGCGTAATCCCTGGCATTTCCTGGCCTTCGGCTTCGGCTCGGGCACTTTGCCCAAGGCGCCGGGTACCTGGGGCTCGCTGGTGGCGCTGCCCTTCATTCCGCTGTGGCAGATGCTGCCGGACTGGGGCTACTGGTTGATGCTCGGCGTCACCATGCTGTTCGGCTTCTGGCTGTGCGGCAAGGTCGCCAACGACCTGCGGGTACATGACCACGAAGGTATCGTCTGGGACGAAATGGTCGGGATGTGGATCACCCTGTGGCTGGTGCCGCAAGGCTGGTACTGGTTGCTGGCGGGGTTCCTGATGTTCCGCTTCTTCGACATTCTCAAGCCCTGGCCGATCCGCTGGATCGACCGGCATGTGCACGGCGGTATCGGGATCATGCTCGACGACGTGCTGGCCGGGGTCTTCGCCTGGTTGGCGATGCAGGGCCTGGTGTGGTGTTTTACCTGAGGAATCAGCCATGGGGGTCGCTCGCGTTCTGCTGGTAATGCTCTGTGTCTTGACCGCTGGCCTGGTTCAGGCCGGCGGCGCGGCGCTGCCCGGAGAAATCCGGGTGGCCAGCGAGGAGTGGGACAACTACACCCAGGCCGATGGCCAGGGCCTGGGCTGGGATATCCTGCGGGAGATCTTCGAGACCCAGGGCGTAAGGCTCGATCGGCGCAGCGTGCCTTACACCCGTTCGGTCGGGCTGGTGCAGCGGCGCGAGGTCGATGCCCTGGTGGGCTCTTATCGGGACGAGGCCGAGGGCGCCCTGTATCCGCGCTGGAATTACGACACCGACCATATCTATAGCCTCGGGCTGGCGACGAACCTGCCGCCGACCCTGGCCACCCTCGGCGACTATCGCCTGGTCTGGGTCCGTGGTTACCGCTACCAGGACTACCTGCCCAACATCAAAGGTTTCAATGAAATCCGTCGGCGGGTCGGGATCCTGCCGATGCTGCAGCAGGGCCGCGCCGACTTCTATATCGATGCCCTGACCGAAGTCGATTTCCTCCTGACCCAGGCCGAGAACCGCTCACAGTTTCGCCGCACCCACCTGGTCGAGCTGCCGCTGTTCCTGGGCTTTGCCGACAATGAACGGGGGCGGGAACTGCGCGCATTGTTCGATCGACGGATGGACGAACTGGTGAAAAACGGCGGCTTGCGCCCGATTTTCCAGCGCTGGAATCAGCCCTATCCATTCGATGACCAACGTCTACCCGGCGAGCGTTGATCTAACTTATCGATCTTTATGTCCGATAATTCAGCCTAAGCGCCTGTCGGAAGCTGCTGCTACAATGCCGCCTCTGCGAATCTCAAGTCCCATACAGATCAGGAGCACAACGGTGCCCGTCGTTTTTGTTGCCGCTTCCAAGCTGCCCACTCCTTTTGCGCAATTCACCATGCACGGTTTTCTCGATGAAGCCACCGGCCGCGAGCACGTAGTGCTCAGCCTGGGTGATATTGCCGATGGCGCTCCGGTGCTCGGCCGGTTGCACTCCGAATGCCTGACCGGCGATGCCCTGTTCAGCCAGCGTTGCGACTGCGGTTCGCAACTGGAAGCCGCCCTGCAGGCAATCGCCCGCGAAGGTCGTGGCGTGCTCCTGTACCTGCGTCAGGAAGGCCGCGGCATTGGCCTGCTCAACAAGATCCGCGCCTACGAACTGCAAGATGGCGGCGCCGACACCGTCGAGGCCAACGAGCGCCTGGGCTTTGCCGCCGACCAGCGTGACTACGCCATGTGCCTGCCGATGCTCGAGCACCTGGGCGTGAAATCCCTGCGCCTGATGACCAACAACCCGCGCAAGGTCAAAGCCCTGACCGAGATGGGCATAGTCGTCGCCGAGCGCGTGCCGCTGCACACCGGCCACAACCCGCACAACCGACTCTACCTGGCCACCAAGGCCAGCAAGCTCGACCACATGATGGGCAACGAGCATCAGGGCGAGGTAGACCGGGCGTGACCCGCGGTCAGGTCCGGCGGCGCCTGGCCGTCAGCTGGTGGCAATACCTGGCGCTGGCGCTGCTGCCGCTGTTCGTGATCAACCTGGTGTTTGGCCAGGGCGAGGCGCTGCTGCCGATCCTGGCGATGCCGTTTTTCATCGCCGGGGTGGCTTCGATGTTTGTCAGCCTGCGTTTCTTCGGCGGCTACAAGCGGGCGTTGATCGCCACCCATGAAGCCCTTGATACCCCTTTGGAACCGGCGGCCTGGATCAAACTGGCGGGCTGCCGTCGTGCGGCGTTCCTGGCGGCGGCGCTGCCGGCCTGGATCGGCGCGCTGGCGGTGTTCGTCGGTCTGGAGGCGGTGCCGCTGGTCCTCTTGGCGCTGTCCACCGCGGTGCTGTTCTACCTCTACCGTATCCCGCGTCAGCTCGGTTGATGCGCCGTTGGCTGGCAGTCCTGCTGCTGGCCCTCGCTGGCCCGGCGCTGGCGGTCGAGCGGGTGGTCAGCCTTGCCCCTTCGCTGTCGGAAATCGTCATCGAACTGGATTCCGCCGACCTGTTGGTCGGCGTGCTCGACGCCGGCGAACGCCCGCCTGAGTTGCAGAAGTTGCCGTCCGTGGGCCGCTACGGCCAACTGGACATGGAGCGCCTGCTCAGCCTCCGACCGGATCTGCTCCTGCTCTGGCCCGGCAGCGTCGGCCCGGCCCAGCGCGACCAGTTGGCCCGCCTGGGGATCCCGACCCTGGTCGTCGAACCCCACAATCTCGACCAGCTCATTACCCAGATCGAAACCATCGCCGTTCGGCTGGGGCGTGAACAGCGTGGTTTGGCGCGGGCCGGCGAGTTGCGGCAGCAACTGTCCAGCCTGCGTCAGCGGTATGCCCGCCGTGAGCCGGTGAAGGTGTTCTATCAAATCTGGGACCAGCCGCTGTACACCGTAGGCGGTGGGCAAATCATCAGCGACGCCCTGAGCACCTGTGGTGCGCGCAATGTGTTTGCCGACCTGCCGCAACCGGCGCCCCAGGTCAGTGTCGAGGCGGTGCTGCAGCGGGACCCCGACGTGATCCTGGCTGGAACCCAGGCGCAGCTGGATGCCTGGAGGGCCTGGCCGCAGTTGAAAGCGGTGGCCCAGGGGCGGCTGTTGTCGGTCAGCGATAAAGGCCTGGAACGGCCGAGCGGGCAGATGATCGCGGCGACGGCCAAGCTCTGCGAATTGCTCAGTCCTGAGTAGGGCTACTGGGCCGCCTGGCTAAAGCTCCGGCGTCCAGGTCACCCCGAACATCCAGGTCCGGCCTTCTTGGCGGTAGTCGTAATTGTTCTCGAAGTTCGGGTCGAGGTGGCTGTAGCGCGAACGGGTGTAGGTCCGGTCCAGCAGGTTGTCGACCTTCAGCGACAGCAGCAGCTCCCGGCTCAGTGTCCAGCTGCCGCGTAAGCCAAGTAGGGCGTAGCCGCCCAGGCGCTGTTTGTTGGCCTTGTCGTCGTAGCTGCTGCTCACTGCTTGCCAGCTGGCGCCCAGACCCAGGCGTTCGAACTGCCGGTCCAGATCCAGGTTAAAGGTTCGCCGCGCACGGCGTTGCAAGGTGTGACCGCTGTCGCGATCGCGCGGGTCGATGATGGCCAGCCCGAGGTTGCTTTGCCAGCCGAACAGTTCCTGTTTCAGCGCGGCTTCAAAGCCATCGATCCGGGCCGAGGCGATGTTGTCCGGACGTCGTGCCACCGGGTCAAAGAGGATCGCGTCCTCAAGCTCGGTACGGTAGAGCGAGGTTTCCAGGCGGCTGGTTTCGCTCAACTGGCTGCGCCATTGCAGTTCGTAGCTTTTCGAGTGCTCCGGCTTGAGGTCGGGGTTGCCGTTGTCGGGGTAATACAAGTCGCTGAACGTTGGCGCCCTGAACCCTTCGCTGTAGGACAGCAGCAGCTCGTTATCCGGGTTCAGCGGTAGGGTGAAGGTACCGCTCCAGGTGTTCTGGCCGCCGAACTGCTGGTTCTGGTCGCGACGCAGGCCCAGTTCGGTAGAGAAGTCCTCGGCGCGAAAGCGGTGCTGGATAAAGGCAGCGCGGTTCCAGCGGCTGTCTTCGTCGAACGCTGCGCTGCTGTTGACCCGGTCTTGATACCAATCGGCACCGAGGATCAGACTGTTGCGCTCGTCGAGGGCCAGGTCGTTCTGCCAGATGAGCGAGTCGCGATAGGTGTTGAACACACTGCGTTCATCGCTGAGCTTGTCTCGCTTCTTGTCACGGTTTTCGCTGTGGCCGAACTCCAGGCGCGAGGACCAGCGATCGTTGAGGCGGGCGTCGATGTAGCTGCCAATGCTGCTGATGCTGAAGTCGGTATAGGGCTTCTGTTCGACGCTCACACCGCTGTCCGGAATATAGCGCCCGAATGGGCTGTCGTATTCGCTGCGGCCCCGGTTGTCCAGCAGGTTCAGGCCGACCTCAAGGTCGTCGCTCAGGGTATGGTTGAGGGTGAAACTCAGCGACTTGCTGCGATAGGCATCGTGATCGCCATCGCTGGGGTAGGACTGGTGGGTCCAGTTGATACCGGCCGTGTCATCCAGGCTGGCGCCGAGGTTGAAGCGGGTCTGCCCATCGCCGCCGGACAGGCCGACGCTGCGTTCCCAGCTCTGGTGGCTGCCCACTCCCAGATGCAGGCGCGGTTGCAGGCCCTGTTCGCTGCCGCGTCGGGTGAAGATCTGGATCACCCCGCCAATGGCGTCGCTGCCGTAGATCGCCGAGCGCGAGCCGCGCAGCACCTCCACCCGCTCGATCTGCTGGATATTCAGGTACTGCAGGTTGCTGTCGCCGGAGCTTGCGCTGCCGATGCGTTGGCCGTCCACCAGCACCAGGGTCTGCGCCGACGAGGTGCCGCGAATGAAGATCCCTGGCACGCTGCCGCGACCGCCGCTCTGCGCCACCTGCACCCCCGGCACCCGTTGCAGCAGGTCGGTGACACTGGAGGGTTGCAGGCGCTCGATATCGTCGCGGGTGAACACCGTGTTGGCGGCGCTGCTGTCGTTGCGGGCTTGCACCTGGCGGTTGGCGCTGATCAGCACGTCCGGCAGCTTGAGGGCCTGTTCGCGGTCGAGGGTATCGGCCAGCAGTTGGCCGGTGGGCAGCAGGATAAAGGGCAGGACGAGGCGGGAGGCTTTCATCGGCAATCTGTTGCGAATGGAGCATGGGGGAAAGCTGTAGCCGCTACCGCAGGCTGCGATAAGGTCCGCAGGACCTTCCTGCGCCCGCAAAAGCGACGCCCCCTTCGGAGGCGATCGCAGCCTGCGGCAGCGGCTACAGTTACAGGCCGAGCAGTTGCAGGCGGGCCTGTACGGCGGCTTCGATACCGGCTTCGTCCAGGCCGCATTCGGCCAGCATCTGCGCCGGTTTGGCGTGTTCGACGTAGAGGTCCGGCAGGCCCAGGTGCAGGAGCGGCTTGAGAATGGCCGCGCTGGCCAGGAACTCGCCGACCGCGCCACCGGCGCCGCCCATGATGGCGTTCTCTTCGATGGTCACCAGCAGCTCGTGGCTGGCGGCGATTTCGCGCACCAGGGCTTCGTCCAGGGGTTTGACGAAGCGCATGTCGACTACGGTGGCATCCAGCTTGTCGGCGACTTTCAGCGCCTCGGCCAGTTGCACGCCGAACACCAGCAGGGCGACCTTGCGGCCCTGGCGGCGCACTATGCCCTTGCCGATCTCGATCGGTTCCAGGTCTTTTTCGATCGGCGCGTTCGGGCCGCTGCCGCGGGGGTAGCGCACGGCGGCCGGACCGTTGTAGCGGTGGCCGGTGCTGAGCATCTTGCGCAGTTCGTTCTCGTCGCTCGGGGTCATCACCAGCATGCCGGGGATGCAGCGCAGGAACGACAGGTCGAAGCTGCCGGCGTGGGTCGGGCCGTCTTCGCCCACCAGGCCGGCGCGGTCGATGGCGAACAGCACGTCGAGGTTCTGCACCGCCACATCGTGCACCAGCTGGTCGTAACCACGCTGCAGGAAGGTCGAATAGATCGCCACCACCGGCTTGGCGCCTTCGCAGGCCATGCCGGCCGCCAGGGTCACGGCGTGCTGCTCGGCGATCGCCACGTCGAAATAGCGCAGCGGGAAGCGTTCGCTGAAGGCGACCAGGTCCGAGCCTTCCTTCATCGCCGGGGTAATGCCCACCAGGCGTGGGTCGGCGGCGGCCATGTCGCACAGCCACTCGCCGAACACCGCGGAGTACTTCGGCCCGCCGGCTTTTTTCGGCGCGGCGGCCGGAGCGTCCAGGGGTTCGAGCTTGGTGATGGCGTGGTAGCCGATCGGGTCGACTTCCGCCGGGGCGAAGCCCTTGCCCTTCTTGGTCACCACATGCAGGAACTGCGGGCCTTTCAGATCGCGCATGTTGCGCAGGGTGGCGATCAGGGTCGGCAGGTCATGGCCGTCGATCGGGCCGATGTAGTTCCAGCCCAGCTCTTCGAACAGGGTGCCGGGAACCAGCATGCCCTTGGCGTATTCTTCGGTACGGCGGGCGATTTCCCAGGCGCCGGGCAGGCGCGACAGCACCTTCTTGCTGCCTTCGCGCATGCTGGCGTAGGTGCGGCTGGAGAGAATCTTGGCCAGGTAGTTGGACAGGCCGCCGACGTTGCGCGAGATCGACATGTCGTTGTCGTTGAGGATCACCAGCATGTTGGCGTCCACTTCCGGCGCGTGGTTCAGCGCCTCGAAGGCCATGCCCGCGGTCAGGGCGCCGTCGCCGACCGCCAATGAGGCCATGGCGCTGCTGCATGACCGCTTTGCCGGTGAGTACCTGGCGCGGT
>NZ_JBNNVU010000134.1:0-10191 GCF_050280705.1 Pseudomonas sp. NPDC089530
CCCGAGCGCCAAGTGAGCGGCTTGAGCCGACTGATGGCCGAACATGGCGGCTGACCCGGCCATGGCCGACGCGACCTACATCGAGCCGATCAAGTGGCAGACCGTTGCCAAGATCATCGAAAAAGAGCGTCCGGACGCCTTGCTGCCGACCATGGGTGGCCAGACCGCGCTGAACTGCGCCCTGGACCTGGAGCGCGAAGGCGTTCTGGAGAAATTCGGCGTGGAAATGATCGGTGCCAACGCCGACACCATCGACAAGGCCGAAGACCGTTCCCGCTTCGACACTGCAATGAAGGCAATTGGCCTGGAGTGCCCGCGCTCCGGTATCGCCCACAGCATGGACGAAGCCAACGCGGTTCTCGAGAAACTGGGCTTCCCGTGCATCATTCGTCCGTCCTTCACCATGGGCGGTACCGGTGGCGGTATCGCCTACAACCGCGAAGAGTTCGAAGAGATCTGTGCCCGCGGTCTGGACCTGTCGCCGACCAAAGAGCTGCTGATCGACGAATCGCTGATCGGCTGGAAAGAGTACGAGATGGAGGTGGTCCGCGATAAGAAGGACAACTGCATCATCGTCTGCTCGATCGAAAACTTCGACCCGATGGGCGTGCATACCGGCGACTCGATCACCGTGGCTCCAGCTCAGACCCTGACCGACAAGGAATACCAGATCCTGCGTAACGCCTCCCTGGCGGTACTGCGTGAGATCGGCGTGGAAACCGGTGGCTCCAACGTCCAGTTCGGCATCTGTCCGAACACTGGTCGCATGGTAGTGATCGAGATGAACCCGCGGGTATCCCGTTCTTCGGCCCTGGCTTCGAAAGCGACCGGCTTCCCGATCGCCAAGGTCGCGGCCAAGCTGGCTGTGGGCTACACCCTGGACGAGCTGTCCAACGACATCACCGGCGGCAAGACCCCGGCGTCCTTCGAGCCGTCCATCGACTACGTTGTGACCAAGCTGCCTCGCTTCGCCTTCGAGAAGTTCTCCAAGGCCGACGCGCGCCTGACCACTCAGATGAAGTCGGTGGGTGAAGTCATGGCTATCGGCCGGACCTTCCAGGAGTCCCTGCAGAAAGCCCTGCGCGGTCTGGAGGTGGGCGTTTGCGGCCTGGATCCAAAGCTCGACCTGAGCAACCCGGAAAGCATGAGCGTGCTCAAGCGCGAGCTGACCGTGCCGGGCGCCGAGCGTATCTGGTACGTGGCTGATGCCTTCCGTGCCGGCATGACTGTTGAGCAGATCTTTGGCATGAACATGATCGACCCTTGGTTCCTGGTGCAGATCGAAGATCTGATCAAGGAAGAAGAGAAGGTCAAGACCCTGGGGCTGTCGGCCATCGATCGCGACCTGATGTTCCGCCTCAAGCGCAAAGGTTTCTCCGACCAGCGTCTGGCCAAGCTGCTGGGGGTGACCGAGAAGAACCTGCGTACTCATCGCCAGAAGCTGGAAGTGTTCCCGGTCTACAAGCGCGTCGACACCTGCGCGGCCGAGTTCGCCACCGATACCGCCTACCTGTACTCGACCTATGAGGAAGAGTGTGAGGCAGCGCCATCGGGTCGCGACAAGATCATCATCCTGGGCGGCGGTCCGAACCGTATCGGTCAGGGTATCGAGTTCGACTACTGCTGCGTGCACGCGGCGCTGGCCCTGCGCGATGACGGTTACGAGACCATCATGGTCAACTGCAACCCGGAAACCGTTTCCACCGACTACGACACCTCTGATCGCCTGTACTTCGAGCCAGTCACCCTGGAAGACGTGCTGGAAATCGTTCGCGTCGAGAAGCCGAAAGGTGTGATCGTCCAGTACGGCGGCCAGACTCCGTTGAAACTGGCTCGTGCTCTGGAAGCGGCCGGTGTGCCGATCATCGGTACCAGCCCTGACGCCATCGACCGTGCCGAAGACCGTGAGCGCTTCCAGCAGATGGTCGAGCGCCTGAACCTGCGCCAGCCGCCAAACGCCACCGTGCGTAGCGAAGACGAAGCGATTCGTGCCGCGGCCAAGATCGGTTATCCGCTGGTGGTGCGTCCGTCCTATGTACTGGGCGGCCGGGCGATGGAAATCGTTTACGAAGAAGAAGAGCTCAAGCGCTACCTGCGTGAAGCGGTGCAAGTGTCCAACGACAGCCCGGTTCTGCTGGACCACTTCCTCAACTGCGCCATCGAGATGGACGTGGATGCGGTCTGCGACGGCAAGGACGTGGTCATCGGTGCGATCATGCAGCACATCGAACAGGCTGGCGTGCACTCCGGTGACTCCGCTTGCTCGCTGCCGCCGTACTCGCTGCCTGCGCACATCCAGGACGAGATGCGCGAACAGGTCAAGAAGATGGCGCTGGAGCTGGGCGTGGTTGGCCTGATGAACGTACAGCTGGCCCTGCAGGGTGAGCAGATCTACGTCATCGAAGTGAACCCGCGTGCTTCCCGTACCGTGCCGTTCGTTTCCAAGTGCATCGGTGTTTCCCTGGCAATGATCGCCGCGCGCGTCATGGCCGGTAAGACCCTGCAAGAGCTGGGTTTCACCAAGGAAATCATTCCGAACTTCTACAGCGTCAAGGAAGCGGTATTCCCGTTCGCCAAATTCCCTGGTGTCGACCCGATCCTCGGCCCAGAGATGAAGTCGACCGGTGAGGTGATGGGCGTCGGTGATACCTTCGGCGAGGCTTTCGCCAAGGCTCAGATGGGCGCCAGCGAAGTGCTGCCGACCGGTGGTACCGCCTTCATCAGTGTGCGTGACGACGACAAGCCACTGGTTGCGGGCGTAGCTCGCGACCTGATCAGCTTGGGCTTCGAAGTGGTCGCCACTGCCGGTACCGCCAAGCTGATCGAGGCGGCGGGCCTGAAGGTGCGTCGTGTGAACAAGGTGACCGAAGGGCGTCCGCATGTGGTCGACATGATCAAGAATGACGAAGTCACGCTGATCATCAACACCACCGAAGGTCGTCAGTCGATCGCCGACTCCTACTCCATTCGTCGTAACGCCCTGCAGCACAAGATTTACTGCACGACTACCATTGCTGCTGGCGAAGCGATCTGCGAAGCGCTGAAGTTCGGTCCCGAGAAGACCGTGCGCCGCTTGCAGGATCTACACGCAGGATTGAAGGCATGAATAAATACCCAATGACCGTCCAGGGCTCCAGGGCCCTGGAGGAAGAGTTGACGTTTCTCAGCAAGGTCGAGCGGCCGCGTTTGAGCCAGGCCATCGGTGAGGCCCGTGAACTCGGTGACCTCAAGGAAAACGCTGAATACCATGCTGCCCGCGAAGAGCAGGGGATGGTTGAAGCGCGTATCCGTGACATCGAAGGTCGTCTGCAGAACTCGGTGGTTATCGATGTGACGACCATTGCGCATACCGGCAAGGTGATTTTCGGCACCACCGTCGAAATCGCTAATGTCGAGACCGATGAAAGCGTTACTTACCAGATCGTTGGTGAGGATGAGGCTGACATCAAGCTTGGAAAGATCTCCGTTGGTTCGCCGATTGCCCGTGCCTTGATCGCCAAGGAAGAGGGTGATGTGGTTGTCGTTAAAACGCCTGGCGGCGTGATCGAGTACGAGATTGTCGAAGTCCGCCACATCTAAGCAAGGGCGCCTGCTGAATGCAGGCGCCATGCTTTGGCAACTGACCCAGATGTTGTGGGTTGGTGGTGTGTGGTTGTTGCATGTCGGTTTGTTGCCGGCGCTCGGCCAGGTTGGCCTGGCGCCGCTGCTGATCGACGAGATCGGCAATATGCTGAGTGCGCTGCTGGTTGGTTTTTCGGCGGTGTGCATCGCTCTTCAGGTGCTGGTGTTGGTACGTGCTGAAGGGCTGGTGAGTCTGTGGCGGGATATGCGTGGACAGTTGCTGTTGATGGCGCTGTATGCGTGCGCGATGTATTTCGTGGTGCGCATCGGGCTGCCGGATGCCGAGCGCTGGCAATTGTTCAGTTATCTTGTCTTGGGATTTTCCGGCCTGGTGCTGGTATTGCAGCCGGTGCCAGGATGGAGTGGCAGGGCGCGCGAAGCGCACCCTTGACCCTCGCCGACGTCAGTGGAAACGATGGACGTTGGACAGTTGCTTGTTTACCTTGGCGTTCTTGCGATAAACCAACGCCATTTTGCCGATGACCTGCACCAGGTCCGCCTTGCCGGCCTTGCACAGTTCTGCAATGGCTTCCAGGCGGGACTCGCGCTCGAGAATGTTGAGCTTGATCTTGATCAGTTCATGATCGCTCAAGGCGCGTTCAAGCTCGGCCAACACACCTTCGGTCAAACCGTTGTCAGCCACAATCAATACTGGTTTCAGATGGTGGCCAATGGATTTGTACTGTTTCTTCTGCTCTTGAGTGAGCGGCATAATCTGACCCCTGCGTCTGATCTTGTAAAAAAGCGGCGGCCAGTTTACCCGAGCGCGTCCGGGACCGCCCAGTTAATCACGACCCGTTTTATTTTTTGAGGTGGCCCGTGGCCCGTTCCAAGACAAGCCATAACTGGCTGAAAGAGCACTTCAACGACCCGTTCGTCAAAATGGCGCAAAAAGATGGGTATCGTTCGCGTGCTAGCTACAAACTGCTGGAGATCCAGGAAAAGGACCGCCTGATCCGTCCTGGGATGAGTGTGATCGACCTGGGGGCGGCGCCAGGTGGCTGGTCGCAGGTGACCAGTCGTCTGATTGGTGGGCAGGGGCGGTTGATCGCTTCCGACATCCTCGAGATGGATAGCATTCCTGATGTGACCTTTATCCAGGGCGATTTTACTGAAGATGCGGTATTGGCCCGGATCCTTGAGGCGGTCGGAAATTCCGAGGTCGACCTTGTGATTTCCGATATGGCCCCCAATATGAGCGGTACGCCCGCAGTAGATATGCCCCGCGCGATGTTTCTGTGTGAATTGGCACTTGATTTGGCGGGGCGGGTTCTGCGTCCCGGTGGCGACTTCCTGATTAAGATTTTCCAGGGAGAAGGTTTCGACGAGTACCACAAGAACGTTCGCAAGATGTTCGACAAGGTGGTGATGCGTAAACCGAGTTCTTCCCGTGATCGTTCTCGCGAGCAATATCTGCTGGGGCGTGGCTTCCGCGGGCGTATTGAGTAGCGATGTTTTTGACCGGGTTGATAGTTTTTTCGTATTTCGCCCCGGGGGCTTAAGCGAATATTGTGTAATCTGGGTTTCACAAAGGGTTACAGACAGCGCCTGCCAGAGCTGTAGGTAATGTAGTAAGTTAGGTCGGTGAATATCATGCGAAGCGCGCGCCAGCAGCGGAGCGTGCTTCAGAGGGTAGTTAATTGAACGATATGGCAAAGAATCTGATCCTGTGGTTGATCATCGCGGCTGTCCTGGTGACGGTGATGAACAACTTCTCCAGCCCTAACGAGCCGCAGACCCTCAACTATTCCGACTTCATCCAGCAAGTTAAGGATGGCAAGGTCGAGCGCGTAGCCGTTGATGGTTATGTGATTACCGGCAAGCGCAACGATGGCGACAGCTTCAAGACCATTCGTCCTGCGATTCAGGATAACGGTCTGATTGGCGATCTGGTGGATAACCACGTAGTCATCGAAGGCAAGCAGCCTGAGCAGCAAAGCATCTGGACCCAACTGCTGGTCGCCAGCTTCCCGATCCTGGTGATCATCGCGGTCTTCATGTTTTTCATGCGGCAGATGCAGGGCGGTGGCGGTGGCAAGGGCGGGCCGATGAGCTTTGGCAAGAGCAAGGCGCGCCTGTTGTCCGAAGATCAGGTGAAAACCACCCTGTCTGACGTTGCGGGTTGTGACGAAGCCAAGGAAGAAGTAGGTGAACTGGTAGAGTTCCTGCGCGATCCAGGCAAGTTCCAGCGCCTGGGCGGCCGCATTCCACGTGGCGTACTGATGGTGGGCCCACCTGGTACTGGTAAGACCTTGCTGGCCAAGGCCATCGCAGGCGAAGCCAAGGTGCCGTTCTTCACTATCTCGGGTTCCGACTTCGTCGAAATGTTCGTCGGTGTCGGTGCCAGCCGCGTTCGCGACATGTTCGAGCAAGCCAAGAAGCATGCGCCGTGCATCATCTTCATCGACGAGATCGATGCCGTTGGTCGCCATCGTGGTGCCGGCATGGGTGGTGGTCATGATGAGCGCGAGCAGACTCTCAACCAGTTGCTGGTCGAGATGGATGGCTTTGAAATGAACGACGGTATCATCGTTATTGCCGCTACCAACCGTCCCGATGTGCTGGACCCGGCGCTGCTGCGCCCTGGTCGCTTCGACCGTCAGGTCGTGGTTGGTCTGCCGGATATTCGTGGTCGTGAACAGATTCTGAAGGTCCATATGCGTAAAGTGCCGATGGGTGAAGATGTCGCCCCGGCTGTTATCGCTCGTGGTACCCCCGGCTTCTCGGGTGCCGATCTGGCCAACCTGGTGAACGAGGCATCGCTCTTCGCTGCTCGCAGTGGCAAGCGCATTGTCGAGATGAAAGAGTTCGAGCTGGCAAAAGACAAGATCATGATGGGTGCGGAGCGCAAATCCATGGTCATGTCCGAGAAAGAAAAGCAGAACACCGCGTATCACGAGGCGGGTCACGCCATCGTCGGGCGCGTAGTTCCTGAGCATGATCCGGTCTACAAGGTTTCGATCATTCCCCGTGGTCGCGCGCTGGGTGTGACCATGTTCCTACCGGAGGAGGATCGCTACAGCCTTTCCAAGCGTGCGCTGATCAGTCAGATCTGCTCGCTCTACGGCGGTCGTATCGCCGAAGAAATGACCTTGGGCTTTGATGGCGTAACTACAGGTGCCTCCAATGACATCATGCGCGCCAGCCAGATCGCGCGGAACATGGTGACCAAGTGGGGGCTTTCCGAGAAGCTGGGTCCTTTGATGTATGCAGAAGAAGAGGGCGAGGTCTTCCTAGGGCGCAGCGCCGGTACTCAGCATGCCAGCCTGTCTGCAGAAACAGCCAAGCTGATCGACTCTGAAGTCCGCAGTATCATCGACCAGTGCTACGGCACCGCCAAGCAGATCCTCACGGATAACCGCGACAAGCTGGATGCAATGGCCGATGCCTTGATGAAGTATGAAACCATCGATGCCGAGCAGATCGACGACATCATGGCGGGTCGTACCCCTCGCGAGCCTCGCGATTGGGAGGGCGGTTCGGGTACCACACCACCGGCGGTACAGAATGAGCGTCCAGAGACCCCGATCGGCGGCCCGGCTGCTGACCACTAAGGTTTGAAATGACTTCTTCGTCGTCCTCGACCCGGTTGCCTTGCGGCAACCGGGTTCTTGATTTGGCCCATACGCATGTTATGGGCATTCTTAACGTAACTCCCGATTCCTTCTCCGACGGTGGTCGCTTCAGTCAGCTTGATGCTGCCTTGCGCCATGCCGAGGCGATGGTGCTCGCAGGCGCGACTCTGATCGATGTAGGGGGCGAGTCCACTCGTCCTGGTGCGAGAGCAGTATCGCCGCTTGAAGAGCTTGAGCGTGTCGCTCCTATTGTCGAACGCATCCATTGTGAACTGGATGTCGTTATCTCGGTCGATACCTCCACTCCTGCGGTCATGCGTGAAACTGCGCGCCTGGGCGCCGGACTAATCAATGATGTCCGTTCGTTGCAGCGTGATGGTGCGCTGGATGCTGCAGCGGCCACCGGCTTGCCTGTCTGCCTCATGCATATGCTCGGCGAGCCTGGCGATATGCAGGACAATCCACAGTATGAGGATGTCACCAGGGAGGTGGGTGAGTTCCTGGTTGAACGTATGGCTCAATGTGCAGCGGTTGGTATCGGAGCGGAGCGAATCATCCTGGATCCAGGGTTTGGTTTCGCGAAGACCCTGCAGCACAACTTGAGCCTGTTCAAGCATATGGATGCCCTGCATGCCCTTGGTCGCCCCCTGCTGGTCGGGGTTTCGCGAAAGAGCATGATCGGTCAGGCGCTGAACCGCCCTGTTGGAGAGCGCCTGCATGGCGGGCTGGCTCTTGCTGCTTTGGCGATGGCTAAGGGGGCGAAGATCCTGCGAGTTCATGATGTGGCTGAGACGGTGGATGTTGTGCGGATGATTGCAGCTGTAGAATCAGCCGAATAAGAATGATGGAGCGCTTATGAGCAAGAAATACTTTGGCACCGACGGCATTCGCGGTCGTGTGGGTGTGTACCCGATTACCCCCGATTTCATGCTCAAGCTGGGCTGGGCTGCGGGCATGGCTTTCCGCAGCAAGGGCGCCTGCCGCGTGTTGGTGGGTAAAGACACGCGGATTTCCGGTTACATGTTTGAGTCCGCGCTTGAGGCGGGCCTGTCTGCTGCTGGCGCGGATGTGATGTTGCTGGGCCCGATGCCCACTCCTGCTATCGCTTACCTGACCCGCACTTTCCATGCTGAGGCGGGGATCGTGATCAGTGCGTCGCATAATCCTCATGATGACAACGGCATCAAGTTCTTCTCGGGTGAAGGCACCAAGCTCCCGGATGAAGTCGAGCTGATGATCGAGGAGTTGCTGGATGCACCGATGACGGTGGTGGAGTCGAGCAAGTTGGGCAAGGTCTCGCGTATCAATGATGCCTCGGGCCGCTATATCGAATTCTGTAAGAGCAGCGTACCTTCCAGTACCAGCTTTGCGGGGCTGAAGATTGTTGTCGATTGCGCTCATGGTGCGACTTACAAGGTGGCACCAAGCGTATTCCGTGAGTTGGGGGCTGAGGTTGTGGTGCTCTCTGCCCAACCTAATGGCTTGAACATCAACGATGACTGCGGCTCGACCCATATGGGGCAGTTGCAGGCTGCTGTTCTGGCTGAGCACGCCGATCTGGGGATCGCCTTTGACGGTGATGGCGACCGGGTGTTGATGGTCGATCATACCGGCACCATTGTTGATGGCGATGAACTGCTGTTCATCATCGCTCGGGACATGCACGAGCGTAACAAGCTGCAAGGCGGTGTGGTCGGTACCTTGATGAGCAACCTGGGGCTTGAATTGGCCTTGGCTGACCTGGGTATTCCATTCATTCGCGCCAATGTTGGCGATCGTTATGTCATTGCTGAGCTGCTCGAGCGCCAATGGCAGGTCGGAGGGGAAAACTCCGGTCATATCGTTTGCTTCCAGCACACCACGACGGGGGACGCGATCATTGCTGCCTTGCAGGTGTTGATGGCAATGAAGCGGCGCAATGAAGGGCTGGCGCAGTCGCGTCAGGCGTTACGCAAGTGTCCGCAGGTTCTGGTCAATGTCCGCTTTGGTGGTGGTGCCAATCCTGTTGAGCATCCGGCGGTCAAGGAGGCCTGTGCGCGTGTCACGGCCGCGATGGCGGGGCGTGGACGGGTATTGCTGCGCAAATCGGGTACCGAGCCTTTGGTTCGCGTCATGGTTGAAGGTGACGATGAGGCTCTGGTTCGTGGCTATGCCGATGAGCTCGCAAAACTGGTTGCAGAAGTTTCTGCCTGATTTCGGCTTGCCAGTGTTGATGCGGTTGGGTAACATCTGCGCCCACTTTGACCGACGAGGTACAGCATGCGTCGCCCTATGGTAGCTGGTAACTGGAAAATGCACGGTACCCGCGCCAGCGTCGCTGAGCTGATCAACGGCCTGCGTCATCTGGCCTTGCCTAGCGGTGTTGATGTCGCGGTATTCCCGCCTTGCTTGTATATCAATCAAGTGATTGATGGCTTGAAAGGCAAGTCGATTTCGGTCGGCGCGCAGAATTCTGCGGTGGAGGCGATGCAAGGTGCGCTGACAGGAGAGATCGCTCCGAGTCAGTTGGTGGATGCAGGTTGTTCCCTGGTGTTGGTTGGGCATTCCGAGCGTCGCCTGATGATGGGTGAGCGTGACGGTACGCTGAATCGCAAATTCGCAGCGGCACAGGCTTGTGGTTTGAAACCGGTCTTGTGTGTAGGGGAAACCCTTGAGCAGCGCGAGACCGGGAAAACCCTTGAGGTTGTCGGGCGTCAGTTGGGCAGCATCATCGAAGAGTTGGGTGTTGGTGCGTTTGCCAATGCTGTTATCGCTTACGAGCCGGTCTGGGCTATTGGTACCGGGCTGACGGCTTCGCCGCAGCAAGCTCAGGATGTGCATGCAGCCATCCGGGCGCAGTTGGCGGCAGAGAATTCTGAAGTGGCACGAGGTGTGCGGCTTCTATACGGCGGCAGCGTGAAGGCGGCCAATGCGGTCGAGCTGTTCGCCGAACCGGTCGGAGATCGCTGCCACGCCGAAGCCCCACAGCACCCAGGCGCCCCCCAGGCAACTCATC
>NZ_JBNNVU010000135.1:0-9881 GCF_050280705.1 Pseudomonas sp. NPDC089530
TGTAGGCGTGACCTGGGTAACCGCACTGGGTCCGCTGAGTTTTGCTCTGGCAATGGCGAGTACGAAAACACCTTCATGATGTACCTGCCGCGCCTGTGCGAGCACTGCCTGAACCCGGCGTGCGCGGCGTCCTGCCCGAGCGGGGCGATCTACAAGCGCGAGGAAGACGGCATCGTCCTGATCGACCAGGAGAAGTGCCGCGGCTGGCGCATGTGCATCAGCGGCTGCCCGTACAAGAAGATCTATTTCAACTGGAAGAGCGGCAAGTCCGAGAAGTGCATCTTCTGCTACCCGCGCATCGAAGCCGGCATGCCCACCGTCTGCGCCGAAACCTGCGTCGGCCGCATCCGCTACCTCGGGGTGCTGCTGTATGACGCCGACCGCATCGCCGAGGTGGCGAGCACCGCCAACGAACAGGACCTGTACCAGAAGCAGCTGGAGATCTTCCTCGACCCTAACGACCCGGCCGTGATCCGCCAGGCCCTGGCGGACGGCGTGCCGCAGTCGGTGATCGACGCCGCGCAGCGCTCGCCGGTGTACAAGATGGCCGTCGACTGGCAGTTGGCGCTGCCGCTGCACCCGGAATACCGCACCTTGCCGATGGTCTGGTACGTGCCGCCGCTGTCGCCGATCCAGAACGCCGCGGCCGCGGGTACCGTGGGCATGAACGGGGTGATCCCGGATGTCGACAGCCTGCGCATTCCCCTGCGTTACCTGGCCAACCTGCTGACCGCCGGCGACGAGAAGCCGGTCAAGCGCGCCCTCAAGCGCCTGCTGGCGATGCGTGCCTACAAGCGTTCGCAGCAGGTGGAAGGGGTGCAGGACCTGCAGGTACTCAAGGACGCTGGCCTGAGCGTGAGCCAGGTCGAAGAGATGTACCGCTACCTGGCCATCGCCAACTACGAAGACCGCTACGTGGTGCCGAGCGCGCACCGCGAGGAAGCCATGAGCGACGCCTTCGCCGAGCGTTCCGGCTGCGGCTTCAGTTTCGGCAGCGGTTGCAGCGGCAGTTCCGACACCAACATGTTCGGGGCGAAGAAGGCCAACCGCCGCGACATCCTGAAAACCGTGCAGCTGTGGGAGGACTGAGCATGCGCATCCTGAAAGTGATTTCGCTGCTGCTCGACTACCCGAGCGCAACCCTGGTTGCGGGCCGCGACGAACTGGAGCAGGCGATCATCCAGGCTAGGGAAATCAGCCCGAAACAACGCGGCGCGCTGTTCGAGCTGCTGGAGCTGCTCTGCAACAACGACCTGATGGATGGCCAGGAGCACTACGGCGCGCTGTTCGGCCGCGGTCGTGCGCTGTCGCTGCTGCTGTTCGAGCATGTGCACGGCGAGTCCCGGGACCGCGGCCAGGCCATGGTCGACATGCTGGCGCAGTACGAGGCGGCGGGGTTCGCGATCGACGTCAAGGAGCTGCCGGACTACATCCCGCTGTACCTGGAGTTCCTCTCCACCCGCGACGACCTGGAGGCCCGGGAGGGCCTGGCCGATGTCGCGCACCTCTTGGCCTTGCTTGCCGCGCGCCTGGAGGAGCGCGAGAGCGCCTACGCCAGTTGCTTCCGCGCGCTGCTGCAGATCGCCGGCGAGGAGCCGCACCAGGCGGTGGCCGACCTGCGCGAGCAGGTGGCCGCGGAGCAGCGCGACGACTCCCTCGAAGCCCTGGACAAGGTCTGGGAAGAGGAGGCGGTGGACTTTCTCAAGGCCGAGCAGCAGGAACGTTGCAGCGCACTGCCGGGCGCGCCGGGCAAGGCCCGGGAAGAAAGCGCGGTACCGCTGCACTGGGTGGATTTTCAGCATCAGGGGCCGGCCGCCGCGCCGGCCGGGGAGGTGGGTAATGTCTAAGTGGAATCTGTTGGTGTTCGGGATCTATCCCTATGTGGCCCTGGCGGTCTGCCTGCTGGGCAGTTGGGCGCGCTTCGATCTCTCGCAGTACAGCTGGAAGGCCGGTTCCAGCCAGATGCTCAACCAGAGCGGGATGCGCGTGGCCAGCAACCTGTTCCATGTCGGCGTGCTGTTCGTGCTGGCCGGGCATTTCGTCGGCCTGCTGACCCCAGCCTCGGTCTACCACCATGTGATCAGCACCGAGCACAAGCAGTTGCTGGCGATGGTCTCCGGCGGCTTCTTCGGCCTGCTGTGCCTGATCGGCCTGCTGATGCTGCTCAAGCGGCGCCTGACCGACCCACGGGTACGCGCCGCCTCCAGCACCTCGGACATCCTGATCCTGCTGGTGCTGCTGGCGCAGTTGCTGCTGGGCCTTCTGACCATTGTCGCGTCCACCGCGCACATGGACGGCTCGGTGATGGTGATGCTCGCCGACTGGGCGCAGAACACCGTGATGTTGCGGCCGATGGACGCCGCGGCGGCGATCGCGCCGGTCGGCCTGACCTACAAGCTGCACGTGTTCCTCGGCCTGACCCTGTTCGTGCTGTTCCCCTTCACCCGCCTGGTGCATGTGGTCAGCGCTCCGGTCTGGTACCTGGGACGGCGTTATCAAATCGTGCGGCAGAAAATCTGAGGAGACGGTCATGTCTGGATGTGGATGCGGTGGTGGTAACGGTAGTGGCGGTTGCGCGGGTTCGACCCGGGAAGCGCCGGCGGTGCCCGAGAGCGGCAGCGAAATCGAGCAGGGCGGGGGCGGTGCGCAGGAATTCACGCCGCCCAGTCCACCCGAGGAGGAGCCGGCGGCCAGTGACGAGGCTCCGCTGCAACTGATCGCCAGCAGCGAGCAGGAGTGGCCGATCGTCAGCGTCAACCAGGTGGCGATCACCCCCCAGGCGCTGGCGCAGGAACTGCAATACCACCCGGCGGACAGCCGCGAGGAGGCGGTATACCTGGCGACCAAGGCCCTGGTGATCCGCGAGCTGTTGCAGCAGCGGGTCGCCGAGCTGGGCCTGGCCCTGGAGGTCGGCGCCGGCGAGAACGAGGAGGAGGCGGCGACTCGCCTGCTGCTGGAACGCGAGGTGCAGGTGCCCGAGTGCGACGAGGCCAGCTGCTGGCGCTACTACGACAACAACCGCGCGCGTTTCCACAGCGCGCCGTTGCTGGCGGTGCGGCACATCCTGCTCGAATGCGCGCCGGACGATGCCGGCGCGCGCAGCACCGCCCAGGTCCAGGCAGAGATCCTGCTGCAACGCCTGGACGAGCAGCCCGACAGCTTCGCCGAGTTGGCGCAGAAGTACTCGGCCTGCCCGTCGAAGGCCCAGGGCGGTTCCCTGGGGCAGATCAGCAAGGGCCAGACCGTGCCGGAGCTGGAGCGCCAGCTGTTCGGCCTGCCCCTGGGGCTGGCCGGCAAACCGCTGGAAAGCCGCTACGGCTGGCACGTGATCAGCGTCGACCAGCGGGTCGAAGGCCAGGCCTTGCCCTATGAGGCGGTGGCGACGGCGATCCGCAACCAGTTGCAACAGGGTGTTTGGCAAAAGGCGGTGGTGCAGTACCTGCAAACCCTGATCGGCGCCGCGGACATTCGCGGTATCCATCTGCAAGGCGCCGATTCGCCGCTGGTGCAGTGAACGGCTGGGGAAGGGGAAGGGCATGAACAAGGTGATGCAGGATGGGTTCGGCAGGCAGATCGACTATCTGCGGATGTCGGTGACGGACCGTTGCGATTTTCGCTGTGTGTACTGCATGGCGAAGAACATGACCTTCCTGCCGCGACAGCAGGTGCTGACCCTGGAGGAGTTGCAGCGCCTGGCGGCGCTGTTCGTCGGCCAGGGCGTGCGCAAGATCCGCCTGACCGGCGGCGAGCCGCTGATTCGCCCGGGCATCGTCGGGCTGTGCCGCAACATCGCCGCCTTGCCGGGCCTGCGCGAACTGGTGATGACCAGCAATGGCTCGCAACTGGCGCGCCTGGCCCGGCCGCTGGCGGAGGCCGGGGTCAAACGCATGAACATCAGCCTGGATAGCCTGGATGGCGAGAAGTTTCGCGCCATCACCCGCAACGGCGATCTCGACCAGGTGCTGCGCGGTATCGAGGCGGCGCGCGGCGCGGGGTTCGAGCGGGTCAAGCTCAACTGCGTGGTGATGAAGGGGCGCAATTTCGAGGAGGTGCCGCACCTGGTGCGGTACGCCATCGAGCAGCGCATCGACATCAGCTTTATCGAGGAAATGCCCCTGGGCGACGTCGGTCGCTCCCGGGGCGAGGCCTTCTGTTCCAGCGACGAGGTGCGGGCGTTGATCGCCAGCCAGCATGCCTTGCTCGACAGCACCGAGCACAGCGGCGGTCCGGCGCGCTATGTGCGGCTGGAGCGTCACCCCGAGACGCGGATCGGCTTTATCTCGCCCAACAGCCACAACTTCTGCGGCACCTGCAACCGGCTGCGGCTGACCGTTGAAGGCAAGCTGCTGCTGTGCCTGGGCCAGGACGACGCCCTGGACCTGCGTGGGCTGCTGCGCCGTTATCCGCTGGACGACCGGCCCTTGACCGACGCCTTGCACCAGGCGTTGCGGCGTAAGCCGTGGGGGCATGATTTCAATCCGCAGGGGACGGTGCAGGTGGTGAGGTTTATGAATATGAGTGGGGGGTGAGAATGTGTACATATCCGTTGCTGCGGTAACGGGTAGCTGATGCCGTTCACCCACATGGGGAACACAATGGTTCAAGCACATGGGTGACAGTTGACTGGTTCTGCTTCTGTAGGAGCGGCCGGTCGACGCTCGATTGCCCGCGATGACGGTGGTGGCTGCAGTGGTGATTTTGGACGGTGTACATATCCATTCCTGCGGTCACGGCGGCTTATGGTTCCGCCCTTACGGCGGGTCCCTTTTTACAAACGCCTAAAAAGGAACCAAAAACGCTTGCCCCTAGCGTACGGCCCTCGCTGCGCTCGGGTTCCCTCCCTCCGGTGTCCATCAGGGGGCATCGCCTCCGGTCGGCTTCGCTTCGACCTCCTCTCGATGTCCTCGACTTCGTCGAGGGGCGCTGCGCGCCTACCCCCTGATGAACACCTCCACTCGGCCTGCCGATGGGGCGGGTAAATCAAAAGCAAGATCAAAAGCCAAAGCCGCGCTTGGCGCGACCTCCCGGTCGGCGCATTTGTAGCCGCTGCCGAGCCCTGGCGAGGCTGCGATCGACCCCGCAGGGGGCGCAGGGATCTTGAGATCGCCGGAGGACCTTCGGTCCTATCGCAGCCTCGCTGCGCTCGGCAGCGGCTACAGGGAATGCGTTCTCAACCAGGCCGGCCGGTAGGCCGCCTCGGCTTTGTTTTTGATCTGAGCGCCCCGTTAACCACGATGGCCGAACGCAGGCATTGAGCCGTGGGTAACCCGGCAGGACGCCGGGTTAGCCGCACTGGGCCAGGGATGGCCCATTGCGGCGGCCCACGGATCAATGCCGGAGTGAGGGCATGCCGAGCCTAGGCGAGGCACCGAGTGGAGGGGCAAGAGCGTTTTGCTTACTTTTGCGCTTTTCAAAAGTGAGCCGCTGTAAGAGCGGAACCCTAAGTGGCCGTTACCGCAGAAACGGATATGTACACGCCCCAAAAAAACTTGACCACGATCAATGGCAATCCCCCCAACTCTCCGTAATCTCACATCATCTTGTGTCTCAAGATCTAAAAATACCTATATGTAGTATTGGGGGGTCAAATGCACAGCACGCTGATCAGGGGCGGCCACAACCGCCTGCACAAACGCGACGGCAGCCTGGTTGCCTTCGACGCGGACAAGATCCGCCAGGCGTTGATCGCCGCCGGCAAGGCCAGTGGCGACTACGCCGAGGCCGAAGCCGAAGGCTTGCTCGAGGCGGTACTGGCCCACCTGGAGCAGCATGCCCGGCTGCACGTGGAACAGATCCAGGACCGGGTCGAGCGGGTGCTGATGGATGCCGGTTTCTTCTGCGCCCTGCGCGCCTACATCGTCTACCGCGAACGGCACGGGCGCCTGCGCCGGGACCGCAAGACCCTGGTCGAGGTGGCGACCTCGATGAACGAATACCTCGACCGCGAGGACTGGCGGGTCCAGGCCAACGCCAACCAGGGCTACTCCCTGGGCGGGCTGGTGCTCAACGTGTCCGGCAAGGTCACCGCCAATTACTGGCTGGACGAGGTCTACAGCCAAGTCATCGGCCGCGCCCACCGCGAGGCCGACCTGCACATCCACGACCTCGACATGCTCGCCGGCTACTGCGCCGGCTGGTCCCTGCGCACCTTGCTCCATGAGGGGCTCAATGGCGTGCCGGGGCGGGTCGAGGCCGGGCCGCCCAAGCACCTGGGCAGCGCCCTGGGACAGATGGTGAACTTCCTCGGCACCCTGCAGAACGAATGGGCCGGGGCCCAGGCCTTCAGCTCGTTCGACACCTACCTCGCGCCCTATGTGCGCAAGGACCGCCTGAGCTACCCCGAGGTGCGCCAGGCGCTCCAGGAGTTCATCTACAACCTCAACGTGCCGTCGCGCTGGGGTACCCAGACGCCCTTTACCAACCTGACCTTCGACTGGGTGTGCCCGCAGGATTTGCGCGAGCAGATCCCGGTGATCGGCGGCGAGGAAATGCCTTTTGCCTACGGCGAGCTGCAAGCCGAGATGGACCTGCTCAACCGCGCCTATATCGAAGTGATGCAAGCCGGCGACGCCAAGGGCCGGGTATTCACCTTTCCGATCCCGACCTACAACATCACCCACGACTTTCCCTGGGACAGCGACAACGCCGAGCGCCTGTTCGAAATGACCGCGCGCTACGGCCTGCCGTATTTCCAGAACTTCCTCAACTCCGACATGCAGCCCAACCAGGTGCGCTCGATGTGCTGCCGCCTGCAACTGGACGTGCGCGAGCTGCTCAAGCGCGGCGGCGGGCTGTTCGGCTCGGCGGAGCAGACCGGCTCCCTGGGGGTGGTGACGATCAACTGCGCGCGCCTGGGCCATGTGTTCAAGGGCGATACCAGCGGCCTGCTGCAACGCCTGGACGCCCTGATGGAACTGGCGATGGAGAGCCTGGAGGTCAAGCGCAAGGTGATCCAGCACCATATGGACGCCGGCCTGTACCCCTACACCCGGCGCTACCTGGGCACCCTGCGCAATCACTTCTCCACCATCGGCCTCAATGGCCTGCACGAAATGCTGCGCAACTTCAGCGGCGACGAGGAGGGGATGCACACCGCGCAGGGGCGCCAGTTCGCCCTGGCCCTGCTGGACCATGTGCGCGCCACCCTGGTGCGCTTCCAGGAGGACACCGGCCACCTCTACAACCTCGAGGCGACGCCGGCGGAAGGCACCACTTACCGCTTCGCCAAGGAGGACCGCAAGCGTTACCCGGGCATCCTCCAGGCCGGCAGCCCTGAGGCGCCGTACTACACCAATTCCTCGCAGTTGCCCGTGGGCTACACCGACGATCCGTTCGAGGCCCTGGAGCTGCAGGACGCACTGCAATGCAAGTACACCGGCGGCACCGTGCTGCACCTGTACATGGCCGAGCGGATTTCCTCGGCCCAGGCCTGCAAGCAGCTGGTGCGCAAGGCCCTGGGGCGTTTCCGTCTGCCGTACCTGACCGTGACCCCGACCTTTTCCATCTGCCCGGTGCATGGCTACCTCGACGGCGAACACGAGTTCTGCCCCAAGTGCGACGAAGCCCTGTTGCAGGCCCAGCAGTCCGGCACCGCCCATTGACCTGCCTTCCCTCAACCGCAAGGAGTTCCACCATGAATGCACACGCCGCATTGCCACTGGCGCAACGTCAACGTTGTGAAGTCTGGACCCGGGTGATGGGCTATCACCGCCCGGTCTCGGCCTTCAACCCGGGCAAGCAGTCCGAGCACCGCGAGCGCCAGCACTTCACCGAACCGGCCGCCGCGGCAGGGCAGCCATGAGCCGAAAGCTGCGGGTCGGGGGCCTGGTGCCCCTGACCACCCTCGACTACCCGGGCCAGCTCGCCTGCGTGCTGTTCTGCCAGGGCTGCGCCTGGCGTTGCCGCTATTGCCATAACCCGCAGCTGATCCCGCCCCGGGGCAGCGAAGAGCTGGACTGGTGCCGGGTGCTGGGGTTTCTGCAACGGCGCCAGGACCTGCTGGACGCGGTGGTGTTCAGCGGTGGCGAGCCGACCTTGCAGGACGGCCTGCCCGGCGCCATGGAGGAGGTGCGGGCCATGGGCTTTCGCGTCGGCCTGCACAGCGCCGGGATCAAGCCCAAGGCCTTCGCCCGGGCCGTGGCCGGTGCCGACTGGGTCGGCTTCGACGTCAAGGGGCTGGCCGAAGACGTCCCGGCGATCACCGGGGTCGAGCGCAGCGGGGTGGCCAACTGGCGCAGCCTGGAGCACCTGCTGGCCAGCGGCGTCGACTACGAATGCCGCACCACCGTGCACTGGCAGCTGTTCGAGCCGGCGCGCCTGCTGCTCCTGGCCCAGCGCCTGCAGGCTTTCGGGGTCAAGCGTTTCGCCGTGCAACTGGTACGCACCGCGCGCATGCTCGACCCGCAGCTGTCGGACGCGCCGGTCCAGGTCATGGTGCCCGACCTGTGGCAGCACATCCGCGAGATGTTTCCGCAGTTCGTGTTGCGCGGCTAGGGCGGATCGCGCGCGCGGCTGGTCCAGAATCGACGTCGAGGTGACGGTTGCATTAACCTTGGCGCCTTTTTGGGCACCAAGGTCAATGCCATATCGCCGATGGCAGCGAAGCCCTCGGCGCTCTGTATGCCCTCCACGTCGAACGGCTCGGCGAGAGCCCTGGCTTCGATCCGGAGGGCCTGCTCGAGCAGCCGGCCTTGGTGCCATCGGAGGCTTTCTGCTGGTGTATGGATAACCCAAGCGATGAATTTCAAGTGCTACACAAGAACGATAACGGCCCTGTCGGTGCTACCCCTTTTTCTCACTGGATGCATAGGGGCGACGGTCTCGTTGCCAGAGCGAGAACCGACGCCATCGGCTGACCCGCAGGCTGATGCGGACAGCTCGAACACCACTCGAGCCTGGTGCGGGGTCACGTTATGGGCGGTCATCGTGCCCATTCCGTTGCAGCTTCCCGTCTGCACGCTCGAGAAGGGAAAACGCCTGACTTCAACCGTTCATGCCTGCGGTCCGTTGATGGTCCTGGGGCCCATCATGCATAGCTATGAAGGGAACGCGTTCTGTGGGCGCTTTCCGGGCTGAGGCGAACGTGCAGAGCTCCATCTGCCCATCGACGGCGGGCGGCCAGGCCCCGGGTGCCGCCTTCGATCCGGACGGCGATGCCAGCCACTCGCACCACTCCAAATCGTTCGTTGGCCAAGCCTACCTGGCTGTTCGAGTCGTGGCCGGGAACAGGGCCTACATGGCGCCAACGCTCCCGTTATTCGGATGAGCGAAATGCTCAAAAAAAGGACTGTCTGATTGTGTTACGGAGAAGTTGAACAATGAGTTGCAAATGTAGGGTGTCTGTCCAGGGATCTGACATGACGCGCCGAACGCGAAGCCGATACGGTGCTCTCTGCGCCGCCATCCTGTTGTCACTCTGTACCACCACTTGGGCTGCGGAGCCTAAGCAGGAACCTTCCTACATACTCTTGCTCAAGGCGCAGCGCCTGGACCGCGAGCAGTCCCTGGCGGCGGCCACGGTCGCGGCGCGGGTGGCGATGGAGGCGGGCCGCAGGGAGGGCGTCAACGGCATCAACGCGAGGCTGGATGGGGGCACGCTGCTGGTCAACCTGCTGTTCAAGCAGGGGCAGTACGCCCAGGCCCGCGCCGCCGCCGAAGAGCAGGTGGCGTATGAAGCCGCGTCGGCCTCGCTTTCCAAGGCGAAGCATTTTCGCGACTACCACGGCGCGAAGCTACTTGGCGTGGCCATCGAGGCCAGCATGCTGGCCGGTGAAAGGGCGCAGGTGACCCGTCTGCAGGAACAGCTCTTTGCCCTCGGCAACCCTTATTCCGGGCTATGGCGCCTGGCACCTGACGAGCCGCGCTTGCATTACGAGCTTGCC
>NZ_JBNNVU010000136.1:0-9772 GCF_050280705.1 Pseudomonas sp. NPDC089530
CGCAGCCTTCGGCAGCGGCTACAGGTGTATTGCGGTTACGGCTTGACCAAGCGTGCATCCAGGCTGTTCTGTGCCAGGAGTTTGTCTACCAGGGTGGTCTTACCATGGTCAACGTGGGCAATGATGGCGATGTTGCGTAGATTTTCGATCACTTGTGTATCTCGATCAGAGGATTCGGTGTGCTGACAAGTTTTGGCAGCGATTAACAATAGAGTCAGGCTTTGCCGTTACAGCTTGACGGTGGCGTCGGGGGGCCGGTGACGCAAGCCACAGGCAAACAGCCCCGGGCACTTAGCTCGGTCTATAAACGCGCACATTGGCATGTCCCTCACTGAGCAGATGGTGAGCATGCAGGCGACTCATCACGCCTTTGTCGCAATACAGCAGGTACTGGCGAGTAGGGTCCAGTTCCTTGAAGCGCGCATTCAGTGCATAGAACGGCAGCGCTTTTATCTCGATGCCAGCAAGCTCCAGCGGGTCGTCTTCCTGGGCATCCGGATGACGGATGTCGATGACGATCTGACCGGCCAGCGCCTCGCTGACTTCTTCGATCTGCAAATCCTGGCCCAGTTCATCGATCACCCGATCGATCGGCACCAGCTTGGCCCGCTCGATCGCACGCTCGAGCACCGCCATGTCGAATTCTTTCTCTTCATGCTCCACGCGATGGCGCTTGGCATGGGTCTTGGGGTTCACCGAGATGACCCCGCAGTACTCCGGCATGTGCTTGGCGAAGTCGGCGGTGCCGATTTCGTTGGCCAGGTCGATGATGTCCTGCTTGTGGCTGGCGATCAGCGGGCGCAGCACCAGCTTGTCGGTCACGCAGTCGATCACCGAGAGGTTCGGCAGGGTCTGGCTCGACACCTGGGAAATCGCCTCGCCGGTGACCAGCGCATCGATGTGCAGGCGGTCGGCGATGCTCGACGAAGCACGCAACATCATACGCTTCAAGATGACGCCCATATGACTGTTGTCGACTTTGCCGAGGATCTCGCCGAGCACTTCCTCGAACGGCACGCTGACGAACAGCACGCGCTGGGAGCTGCCGTATTTCTTCCAGATGTAGTGCGCGACTTCCATCACGCCCAATTCGTGTGCACGTCCGCCCAGGTTGAAGAAGCAGAAGTGCGCCATCAGGCCGCGGCGCATGATCTGGTAGGCCGCCACCGTGGAATCGAAACCGCCGGACATCAGCACCAGGGTCTGTTCCAGGGCGCCCAGCGGGTAACCGCCAATGCTGTTGTGCTGGCTGTGGATCACGAACAACCGTTGGTCGCGAATTTCCATCCGCACTTCGATTTCCGGCTCTTTCAGGGAAATCCCGGCTGCGCCGCACTGCCGGCGCAGCTGGCTGCCGACGTATTTCTCCACGTCCATGGAGCTGAATTCGTGCTTGCCGGCGCGCTTGCAGCGCACGGCGAAGACTTTCCCCGCCAGGGCCTCGCCGAAGTGCTGCTTGCACTTGGCGACTATGTCGTCGAAGTCGCCCAGCGGGTATTCGTCAACCTGCAGGAAGTGCGCGATGCCCGGCATGCAGCTCAGGCGCTCGGTCATTTCCTTCAGGGCTTTGGGCTCGCTGACCGCGGTTTCCAGCTCGAGGTTGTCCCACACACCATTGACCACCACGGCCGGGTCCAGGTCGCGGAGCACGGCACGGATGTTCTTGGCCAGCTGACGGATGAAACGCGTCCGTACCGGGCGGCTCTTGATGGTGATTTCCGGGAAAACTTTAACGATTAGTTTCATGAAAACAGCGCGCGCTGGGCCAGCCGAAAAAGGGGGGCGCGGATTATAGCGGAAATTGCTCAAGGTTTAACCAATTAATCTGCACTTGGTTTTCAATGCACCAAAATGGGTCACTGCACGATAAAAACGCAACATTGCGGTGCGCCATTTTGCCAATTTGGCCCACGTGCCCCCTGGAATGCGTGAGATTGGGGCATAAAACCCATCTCGGGGCACTGGCATGCAATTTGCTCCCTTGTGAGGCAGGTTGCCATGGCCGAGTATCGGCGCCGGCATCACCCACATTCTAAGGGCACACCAACACCGCCCGAAGCCACCCCGGAGGACACTATGTCGAAGTCGGTTCAACTCATCAAAGATCATGACGTCAAATGGATTGATCTGCGCTTCACTGACACCAAAGGCACTCAGCACCACGTGACCATGCCGGCCCGTGATGCGCTGGATGAGGACTTCTTCGAAGCCGGCAAGATGTTCGACGGTTCCTCCATCGCGGGTTGGAAAGGCATCGAAGCCTCCGACATGATCCTGATGCCGGACGACGAAACCGCCGTACTGGATCCGTTCACCGAAGAGCCGACCCTGATCCTGGTGTGCGACATCATCGAGCCTTCGAGCATGCAGGGCTACGACCGCGACCCACGTGCGATCGCCAAGCGCGCCGAAGAGCACCTGAAAGCCACCGGTATCGGCGACACCGTATTCGCCGGTCCAGAGCCTGAGTTCTTCATCTTCGACGAAGTGAAGTTCAAGTCCGATATCTCCGGCTCGATGTTCAAGATCTACTCCGAGCAAGGTTCGTGGATGTCCGACCAGGACGTGGAAGGCGGCAACAAGGGCCACCGTCCAGGCGTCAAGGGCGGCTACTTCCCGGTTCCACCGTTCGACCACGACCACGAAATCCGTACCTCCATGTGCAACGCACTGGAAGAAATGGGCCTGACCGTCGAAGTCCACCACCACGAAGTGGCGACTGCCGGCCAGAACGAAATCGGCGTCAAGTTCAACACCCTGGTGAAGAAGGCCGACGAAACCCAGACCCTGAAGTACGTTGTGCACAACGTTGCCGACGCCTACGGTCGTACCGCTACTTTCATGCCTAAGCCTCTGTACGGCGACAACGGCTCGGGCATGCACGTACACATGTCGATCTGGAAAGACGGCAAGAACACCTTCGCCGGCGAAGGTTATGCCGGCCTGTCCGATACCGCCCTGTACTTCATCGGCGGCATCATCAAGCACGGTAAGGCCCTGAACGGCTTCACCAACCCGGCCACCAACTCCTACAAGCGTCTGGTTCCAGGCTTCGAAGCGCCAGTGATGCTGGCCTACTCGGCTCGCAACCGCTCCGCTTCGATCCGTATTCCTTACGTGTCGAGCCCGAAAGCCCGCCGTATCGAAGCCCGCTTCCCGGACCCGGCTGCCAACCCATACCTGGCCTTCGCCGCTCTGCTGATGGCCGGCCTGGACGGTATCCAGAACAAGATCCACCCTGGCGATGCCGCTGACAAAAACCTGTACGACCTGCCGCCAGAAGAGGCGAAAGAGATCCCACAAGTTTGCGGCAGCCTGAAAGAAGCCCTGGAAGAGCTGGACAAAGGTCGTGCGTTCCTGACCAAAGGCGGCGTTTTCAGCGACGACTTCATCGACGCTTACATCGCCCTGAAAAGCGAAGAAGAAATCAAGGTCCGCACCTTCGTGCACCCACTGGAATACGAGCTGTACTACAGCTGCTGATCCGGTAGCGCCGCGATACGCGGCGTGACATGCTGCAGAACAAGTAAAGGGCCTCCTTCGGGAGGCCTTTTTTATTGCCCGCCAATCGCCCCGAAGCATTCCCCCTGGTGATCCATCCATGGATAATCCGCGCCTTTCGCGCCCCCTGTCCGGCGCCTCGACGAAGGGATTCGTATGCAGTGGACTCGTTCTCTCGGCCTGATCGCCTGCCTGGCGTTCGGCAGCACCCAGGCTGCCCCCTTTTATGCCGACAAATCCCTGGCCCACCCGCTGATCACCGGCCTGGCGGAAAGCCAGGCGACCCTGGCCTTTATCAAGCGGGGTGGCAGCGTCAAAGGTTATTACTCCGTCGATCCGGACGAGAGCCAGCCACAGCTGCTGGATGACTTCGGCAATGCCACGATCGAGTCCGTGTTCAACATCGCCCTGGACAGCGAGTCCCCGACCCGCCTGGTGCTGTTCAAACAGCGCGGCCAGTATCGCCTGTATGCCTACCGTTATGACGAAAACGAACAGCGCTACCTGCGCCTGGAAAAACTGCAGCCCGCCCTGGAGCGCATCACCAAAGACCGCAAGAAACTCGATGCCCCGACGGTAAAACAGGCCCTGCGCCAGCTGACACCATTGAACTACAGCTTTTTTTACGAAGACTCGGGCATCGACGAATTCAACCAGCTCGACCACTCGGCCGGCACCCTGGTGGGCTATTTCGACCAGAGTGGGCAACCCATCACCGCCAATCCACCCGGAACCGACCAGTACAGCTATAAAAAGACTTTCGCCGAAAAGGATGGACGCTTTCTCACCGCCAGCTACTGGCGCGGCGAAGCACCTGCGCCGCAGGGCGAGCCCTTGCTCTACAGCTACCGGGCCAGCCGCATCGCCTGGGAAACCGAACCGCAGCGCTTCACTGGCAGCGAGGATGGCCCCTACCTGGAGTACTCCAATTCCGGCGCCGTCGCCGCCCAGGGTGCTTACGCCCAGGGCCAACGAACCGGTGAATGGGGTATTGGCGACCCACAGGGTAGCTGGTCCCAGGGCCGCTATATCGAGGGCAAACGCCAGGGCAAGTGGAGCCTGTCCAATGAGAGAGAAGGCTACCTCATGACCGGCGAATACCAGGATGATCTGCGTGAGGGACGCTGGGAGCTGTCCTACGGCGAAGGAGGCGAACCCA
The DNA here is from genome assembly GCF_050280705.1 of Pseudomonas sp. NPDC089530. Taxonomy (NCBI): domain Bacteria; kingdom Pseudomonadati; phylum Pseudomonadota; class Gammaproteobacteria; order Pseudomonadales; family Pseudomonadaceae; genus Pseudomonas; species Pseudomonas sp. NPDC089530. The sequence continues at coordinate 4,661 of NZ_JBNNVU010000136.1, forward strand.
CTGTCACCGGCTTCCAGACCTATGTCCACGGGACGCTCAACGGTCCGAGCGAAGAGAAGGTGGACGGTTTCACAGAAAGCGGCAGCTATCGCAACGACAAACGCGAAGGTCCATGGGTTACCCAAGCAGGTCGCGGCAACTTCGAGAACGGCCTGAAAAGCGGCCCGTGGGTCCTCAAGACGGACAAGGGCCATAGCCAGAGCGTGAACTTCGTCGCCGGCAAAAAAGAGGGCGAGTTGCGTGAAACCGACACCAAGGGCGTGCTGCTTCTGACCGAGCATTACAAGGCCGACGTGTTGTCCGGCACCCGCGAAGGCTACAGCCCAAGCGGCAAACTGCAATATTCGCAGGCATACGAGAACGGCAAGCGGGAAGGACGCTCACTGGATTACAGAGAAGATGGAAGCGTACTGAGCGACATCACCTGGCACAACAATCGATACGAAGGCCCGCATCTGACCTTCCTGCCCGACGGTACGCCGGCCACGGTCGGACGCTTCGAGGGAGGGCGCTTTATCGGCCTGATGAAACAATACGATCGGGACGGAGTGCTTTATGAGGAAGCCAACTGGTGCCGCTTCGACAAGCTCGGCTCAACCGTCGGACGCTGTGGAAAACAACGGCGGTTCACCCGCGGAAAGCTGTCCTGGGAAGCGGACTTTCTCTTTGGCAGCCCCCAGGGCTCTGTCGAGTACAACGATGAAACAGGCCAAAAGATCCGCGAGAAGATCGTCGGCGACAATGACCAGATCACTCAGCGCACCTACTACGACAATGGGCAGGTCGAGTGCCAGAAAGACTCGGTGGGGTTCACTTGGATGACCGTCAACCAGCAACAGGTGAAAAGTCATGAATCCGACGGCCAACTGACCGGCGAACAACGGTGCTATCACCGCAACGGCGCGATCAAGAGTCGCGAACGGCTCGAAAACGGCTTGAGCGCTTGCCGGATCGTCTATGACGAAAACGGCAAGCGCGTCTCTTCAAGCCCGACCGGTTGCGATGCGACCGCGACCGCTGCAGCCAGTCAATGAGCCACCTGAGCCCAAGCGTTTGCCCGGCACTGCGGTTTTGCGTGCATCATGGCCGCCCACTTATCCCCAAACCGTCGAGACCGCCCATGACTTCGCGATTCTGCCTTGCCCTGTTGACTCTGTTGCTGGCTGGCAACGCCTGTGCCGCACCCGCCGCCCTCGCTCCGCTACTGGGCAGTATCGAAGAACGCCTGGCCATCGCCGACCAGGTGGCGTTGAGCAAATGGGACAGCCACAAGCCGGTGGAAGACCGCCCCCGCGAGCGGGAAGTGATTGCCGCCGCGGTGGCCCTGGCACCGGACTACAAACTCGAAGGCGCGGCGGTAGAACAGTTCTTCGCCGCGCAGATCGAGGCCAACAAGCTGGTGCAATACGCCCATCTGTCCGAGTGGAGTTTGCAAGGCAAGGCACCGGATGCGCCGCGCCCGGACCTGGTGGGGCAGATCCGTCCGCAACTCGATCGGTTACAAAAACGCCTGCTGCAGCAACTGGCCGACTTCAGCCCCTACCGCAACGACCCGCAGTGCCCGTCCTGGCTGGCCCAGGCTGCCCACGGCGGCGATCGGGCCGCACTGCGCCAGCTGGCGCTGATCCGCGCCACTGCCGAGCTTTGTGTGTACAAAGGTTGAAGCGACGAACCAGGGCCCGGTCCGCGGCTCTATGCTGGAGGCACTTTCGCCTTCGAAACCGCCGACCAGCCCCAGGAACGCCGCCATGCGCTTGCACTGCCTGTACCTGCTGTTGCTGACCGCCCTGCCGGCCGCCGCGCAGATCTATCGCTACACCGATGCCGACGGCAATACCGCCTACAGCGACCGACCGCCGGCCGGCGTACCGGCTCAGGCGGTCGAGCTGGCGCCGCTGAACCGCATCGAGGCGCCCCGCCCCACCCTCGCGCCGGCCAGCGAGCCCGAACTACTGCCGCCCGCCAGCGCCCCGACCTACAGCACCCTGGAACTGAACGGCGTGCCCAACGGCGGTGTGGTGCGCGCCAACAACGGCACCTTCAACGTCGAGGTCCGCCTGCAACCGCGCCTGCACAGCGCCCACCACCTGCGCCTGCTGCTGGACGGCCGGCCCTATGGCCAACCCGGCAACGTGCCGAGCCTGCAACTGCTGAACCTCGATCGCGGCGAACACCGCCTGGCGGTGCAGGTGCTCGATGGCGAGCAGGTGGTACAACAAAGCCCGACGCTGACCTTCACCCTGCAACGGACTCATCGGCCCTGAGGCCTTGCCGCGCCTGGGCCTGCGAATACAGGCGCCGCTCATGCTCGAGCAGCCAGCGTTTGCGCCACAGCCCGCCGCCATAACCGGTGAGGGAGCCGTCGGAACCTATCACCCGGTGGCAGGCAATCACGATGGATATCTGGTTGGCGCCGTTGGCCCGGGCCACCGCCCGCACGGCGGAGGCCGAACCGATGCTGTTCGCCACCTCGGCGTAACTGCGGGTGGTGCCGGGCGGTATCGCCCTGAGTGCCTGCCAGACCGTGCGGGTAAAGGCCGAAGCATTCAGTGCCAAAGGCGTGACGAAACTCGCCGATTCCCCGGCGAAAAAACGCCGCAATTCGTCCTCGATCTGATCGATGGGGGCAAAACGCCCGAAGCCGATGGTCGAGCCGGTGTGCTTCTGCAGGCGCTTGAGCTCAGTGGCCAGGGCCGGACGGTCGAAGAACTCCAGCAGGTGCAGCGCCTGCGCATCGGCCACCGCCAGCATCGCCCCGATCGGGGTTTGCAGCCAGTCGGCCTTGAGCAGTTCGCAACCGCGCAGGTTCGACGGTGGCTGGCCGATCAGCCGGCTGAAGGCACTGCGAAAACCGCTGTCGGAATCGAAACTGGCGCTGATCTGCGCCTCGATCACGCTGGCGCCGCATGCCAGTTGCTGCATGCCTTCGCCGAGGCGGCGCAGGCGGGCCATTTCCAGGAAGGTCACGCCGAAATGGCGCTTGAACGCCCGGCGCACGGTGGAAGGATCGAAGCCACGCTCGATCAGATCGCCTTCATACCAGCGCTTGTCGGCATGGCTTTCCAGTAAGCCAAGCAGCTGCTTGACCATGGGCTCCTGGGCACCGGTCTGCTCCAACGGGCGACAGCGCAGGCAGGCACGAAAACCGGCCTCGACGCAGGCCTTGATCGAACTGAAGAACACCGTGTTTTCGCGCTTGGGCTTACGCGCCGCGCAGGTCAGCCGACAGAACACCCCTGTGCTCTTCACCCCGACGAAGGCGAACCCGTCATAGGCCGGATCGCGTTCGAGCAGGGCGCGGTACAGGGTGTCATCGTCGGGCAGTTGAAACAGCAAGGGGGCGTTGTCCATGGCCGTCTCCAGCACCAGAGGGAAATGTCTGTGCACTGTAGAGCAGCGATGTAGCGAATGCCGCCGCAAATCAGGCGTTGATTCGCCGACGCGGGAAAAACAGCACTATATTGGTGCACTAACCTGCACCTTCCTTCATCCGACAGCCCATTTTGGTTCGAAACTACCCAGCAGCCCTGTCCGAACGCTGTGTAATAGAGCTTCAAACGGCTGTTTCAGGGCTCGCGCGCTTCTTTTCGGAGCCTTGGTTTGGTTTTTGCATTTTCCTGACATCAGCGCCTTACCCGCGCGCAATCCGGGACCGGCCCCGGCTTGCCTTGCTTCAAAAGAGGTCAACATTTACCCATGACCATCAGCGATCAACTGCACCGTTTGCTCCTCGACAACCTGACCACCGCGACCATCCTGCTCAACGCCGACCTGCGCCTTGAGTACATGAACCCGGCGGCGGAAATGTTGCTGGCCATCAGCGGCCAGCGCAGCCATGGGCAATTCATCAGCGAGCTGTTCACCGAGTCGGCCGAAGCCCTGAGCTCCCTGCGCCAGGCGGTGCAGCAGGCGCACCCGTTCACCAAGCGCGAAGCCATGCTCACCGCGCTGACCGGCCAGACCCTGACGGTGGACTACGCCGTGACGCCGATCCTGAGCAACGGCGACACCCTGCTGTTGCTGGAGGTCCACCCCCGCGACCGCCTCCTGCGCATCACCAAGGAAGAGGCCCAGCTGTCCAAGCAGGAAACCAGCAAGATGCTGGTGCGCGGCCTGGCCCACGAGATCAAGAACCCCCTCGGCGGGATTCGCGGCGCCGCCCAGTTGCTGGCCCGCGAGCTGCCGGACGAGAACCTCAAGGACTACACCAACGTCATCATCGAAGAGGCCGACCGCCTGCGTAACCTGGTGGACCGCATGCTCGGCTCCAACAAGCTGCCGTCGCTGGCCCTGTGCAACGTGCACGAGGTGCTGGAGCGCGTGGGCAGCCTGGTGGAAGCCGAAAGCCAGGGCGGCATCACCCTGGTGCGCGACTACGACCCGAGCATTCCCGATGTGCTGATCGACCGTGAACAGATGATCCAGGCGGTGCTCAACATCGTGCGCAACGCCATGCAGGCCATCGGCGGCCAGAACGAGCTGCGCCTGGGGCGCATCACCCTGCGCACCCGCACCATGCGCCAGTTCACCATCGGCCACGTGCGCCACCGCCTGGTGACCAAGATCGAGATCATCGACAACGGCCCGGGCATTCCCGCGGAGCTGCAGGAAACCCTCTTCTTCCCCATGGTCAGCGGCCGTCCGGACGGTACCGGGCTGGGCCTGGCCATCACCCAGAACATCATCAGCCAGCACCAGGGCCTGATCGAATGTGACAGCCATCCCGGCCACACCACCTTCTCGATCTTTCTGCCACTGGAACAAGGAGCCCCATCGACATGAGCCGTAGTGAAACCGTGTGGATCGTCGATGACGACCGTTCTATCCGTTGGGTGCTGGAGAAAGCCTTGCAACAGGAAGGCATGACCACCCAGAGCTTCGATAGCGCCGATGGGGTGATGAGTCGCCTGGCCCGCCAGCAGCCGGACGTGATCATTTCCGATATCCGCATGCCCGGCGCCAGTGGCCTGGACCTGCTGGCGCGGATCCGCGAACAGCACCCGCGCCTGCCGGTGATCCAACAGCCATTGGCCGAGGCCGAGCAGGGCGCCGAGCAGCGCCAGGCCTGTGGATAACAGGTCCAGCCCATGCCCGCGGCGCAACAGGCTCGCC
>NZ_JBNNVU010000137.1:0-9636 GCF_050280705.1 Pseudomonas sp. NPDC089530
GTGGTGCGCGCGGCGACCGAGGCCTTTGGCGGCATGCCGCCGCGTTTCGTTCCGGGGCACCCGATCGCCGGTTCCGAGCAGAGCGGGGCAGCGACACCCAACTGGGTCTGAACTTCGCCTACATGCTGACCGACAACCTCGGTATCGAGCTGCTCGCGGCCACCCCGTTCGAGCATGAAGTGAAGCTCAAGGGCACTGCGCTGGACGCCGCCAACGGCAAGCTCGGTAGCCTCAAGCACCTGCCGCCGACCCTGAGCCTGGTCTACTACCCGCTGGACCACAAGTCGGCCTTCCAGCCTTACGTGGGTGGCGGCATCAACTACACCTGGATCTATGACGAGCACGTCGGCAGCGGCGCCAGCGCCGCCGGTTTCGACAACTTCCGGGCCAAGAACTCCTGGGGCCTGGCCTGGCAGGTCGGCGCCGACTACATGCTGACCGACAACGTGATGATCAACGCCCAGGTGCGCTACATCGATATCGACACCACCGCCTACGTGGACAACAACGCCGTTGCCGGCGGCACCCGGGCCAAGGTCGACCTGGACGTCGATCCATGGGTCTACATGGTCGGCCTGGGCTACAAGTTCTAAATCGGCCGGACAAAAAAAGGCGCCTATCGAGGCGCCTTTTTCATGGCCGGGGAAAACTCAGAGGCCCAGCAAGCGTGCCAGCCCGACGCTCAACGGCGTCGGCTCGGGGAAGGTGAAACGCTGCAACAGCCGCTGGTTGTTGGCCCGCGAATGGCGGATGTCCCCCGAACGCGCCGGGCCGTAGCTGACCGGTGGCAACTGGCCGACCACCTGACCCAGGGCCTCGAGCAACTGCTTGAGGGTGGTGGCCTGGTTCAGGCCGACATTCACCGCACCGACTTCCAGTTGCGGTACCTCCAGGGACTGCACCAGCACGTCCACCAGGTCTTCGACATACATGAAATCGCGGGTTTGCTCGCCATCGCCGAACACCTTGATCGGCAGGCCTTTCTGCGCGCGCTCGCAAAAGATGCTGATGACCCCGGAGTACGGCGAGGACGGATCCTGGCGCGGCCCGAAGATATTGAAGAAGCGGAAAATCGCCGGCTCCAGCCCGTGCTGGCGGCGATAGAAATCGAAGTAGTACTCGCTGGCCAGCTTGTCCGAGGCATAGGGCGTCAGAGGCGCCTTGGGCGTGTCTTCGTCGATGGATTCGCCCTCGCCGTTGTTGCCGTAGACCGCCGCGCTGGAGGCGTACAGCACGCGCTTGACCCCGGCCTGACGCATGGCTTCGCACACGTTGAGGGTGCCGATGAAATTGCTCTGGTGGGTACGCACCGGGTCGTCCACCGAGGCCTGCACCGAGGCGACCGCCGCCAGGTGCGCCACCGCGCGGCAGCCGACCATCGCCCGCGCCACCAGGGCCGCGTCGGCGACGTCGCCTTCGATCAGTTCGACCCGTGGGTTGTCCAGCGGCAGGTTGCTCGGCTTGCCGGTGGACAGATCATCGAGGATCCGCACCGAGTAGCCCTTGGCGAGCAAAGCGTCCGTCAGGTGCGAACCGATGAAACCGGCACCGCCGGTGATCAAAACAGGGCTATCAGCCATGACGATAAAACCTATCCAGTAAAGCCGGGAGCGCCGCGCGCCAGGCGCGTGGCTTGATCCCGAAGGTGTGCAGAATTTTCTTGCAGGCCAGCACCGCGTGCTGCGGTTCTTCGGCGGCATCCGGGCGCGCGGCGTGAGCCTGGGCGGTCGGCGCCTCGATGGCCAGCGGATGCAGGCTGCGGGCCTCGGTGAGGATCGCCTGGCCCAGGGCCAGTGGCGTGGTCGCCTCGTGGCCGGCGTAGTGGTAGGTGCCCCACAGCGGCGCGGCGCAATCGAGTTGCTTGAGCACGGAAATGATCACCCGGGCGGCGTCGTCCACCGGGGTCGGGTTGCCCCGGCGGTCGTCGGCCAGCAACAGCTCCTCGGGGTGTTCGGCACGGGCCAGGAAACGTCCCAGGGTGCCCTCGGCGCTGTCGTCCAGCAGCCAGCCGAAGCGCAGCAGCACATGCTGCGGGCAGGTGGCGCGCACGCTCTGCTCCATCCGCCACAAGGCCTGGCCGCGCAGCCCCAGGGGCACCGGCTCGTCCTTCTCGCTGTAGGCGGTGGCCCGCGAGCCGTCGAACACCCGGTAGCTGGAGGGCTGCAGAAGAATGATGTTGTGATGCTGGCACAGCTCGGACAGCCGCTCGACCGCCCGCTCCTGGCCGGCCAGCCGCGCCTCGGGGACGCTCTCCGCCTGGAACCAGTCGAAGTAGTACGCCAGGTTGATCAAGGCGTCCGGGCGGGTGTCGTCGAGCAGTTGCGTCAGGCTCGCGGCATCCCAGCCGTCTTGCGGCGGGCGGGGGGCGAGGAAACCGATGTCTTCCTCCGCCCCGAGGCGAATCAGCGCCTGCCCAAGGGCATTTCCGCCGCCCAGTAACATAAGGCGCATTCGCATAGAGTCAGCAAGCCCAATCTGTTCGGAACGATGGTTTGAAGTGGCCAACCCCGCGGGCCTGGCCATGAATAGTGCTCAGAATCGTTGCATTTTGCGGGTTTCCGGCGCAACCGTCACTGAGAAAGTGCTGCACTGTCAGTCACACAGTCCCTGTGTAGCCGCTGCCGAGCTTGCGAGGCTGCGATCGGCAACGCAGTTGCCGCAAACCCTGAATCCACGATCCACCTGGAAAAACGTGTCGCCTGGTTTACGACCGCTGCGCGGCCGATCGCAGGCTGCGCCAGCGGCTACAGGGCATGCGCAACCCGGAGCACGACGAGACAGTCTTGCAACTTTGCCCCGCTGGTCGCATAACGTTGGCCATGAACCTGCCCCAGATCCCCGCCAATGCCCTGCCGGGTTTCCATCCCGCCGTCAGTGCCTGGTTCGACAGCTGCTTCCCGGCGGCCACGGCCGCCCAGGCCCGCGCCTGGCCGCTGATCCGCCTGCGCCGCTCGACGCTGATCGCCGCGCCCACCGGCTCCGGCAAGACCCTGACCGCCTTCCTGGCGGTGATCGACGAGCTGGTGCACCGTGGCCTGGAAAACGGTGGCACGCTGCCAGAACAGACCCTGGTGGTGTACGTCTCGCCCCTCAAGGCCCTGAGTAACGATATCCAGATCAACCTGCAGGACCCGCTGGCCGGCATCACCGCGCAGCTCGAACGCCTGGGCCTGCCGCAGCTGCGGATCAGCACCGCGGTGCGCACCGGCGACACCCCGCAAAAAGACCGCAGCGCCATGCGCAAGAGCGCCCCGCACATCCTGGTGACCACCCCCGAATCGCTCTATGTGCTGATGGGCTCGGGCTCGGGCCGGCAGATGCTCGCCAGCACGCGCACGGTGATCGTCGACGAGATCCACGCCATCGCCGCCAGCAAGCGCGGCAGCCACCTGGCGTTGAGCCTGGAGCGCCTGCAGGCGCTGTGCGGCGAGCCGCTGACACGGATCGGCCTGTCGGCCACGCAAAAGCCCATCGAAGCGGTGTCGCGCTTTCTCGTCGGTCGTGATCGCCCCTGCGAGATCGTCGACATCGGTCACGCCCGGCCCCGGGACCTGGCAATCGAAGTGCCGCCCGTGCCGCTGTCGGCGGTGATGGCCAGCGATGTCTGGGAACGAGTCTACGATCGTCTCGCCGAACTGGCGCGGGAGCACCGCACCACCCTGGTGTTCGTCAACACCCGGCGCCTGGCGGAACGCCTGAGCCGTCATCTGAGCGAGCGCCTGGGCAAGGACGCGGTGGCCGCCCACCACGGCAGCCTGGCCAAGGAATTCCGCCTGGACGCCGAGCAGCGCCTCAAGCGCGGCGAGCTGCAGGTACTGATCGCCACCGCCTCCCTGGAACTGGGCATCGATATCGGCGATGTCGACCTGGTGTGCCAGATCGGTTCGCCGCGCTCGATCGCCGCCTTCCTGCAACGGGTCGGACGCTCCGGGCACCAGGTCGGCGGCACGCCCAAGGGCCGCCTGTTCGCCCTGACCCGCGACGACCTGCTCGAATGCGCCGCCCTGTTCGACTGCGTGCGGCGTGGCGAACTCGACATTCTGCAGATTCCCAGGGCGCCGCTGGATGTGCTGGCGCAGCAGATCGTCGCCGAAGTCAGCAACCAGGAATGGCAGGAACAACCGCTGCTGGACATGATCCGCCGCGCATCGCCCTACAGTGAACTCGACGCCGGGCATTTCCAGGCGCTGCTGCGCATGCTCGCCGAGGGCTACAACGGCCGCCAGGGCATTCGCAGCGCCTACCTGCACCGCGATGCGGTCAAGCGCAGCCTGCGCGGCCGGCGGGGCAGCCAGCTGACCGCGGTGACCAGCGGCGGGACCATTCCCGACAACGCCGACTACAGCGTGCTGCTGGAGCCCCAGGCGCTGAATATCGGCAGCGTCAACGAAGACTTCGCCGTGGAGAGCATCGCCGGCGATGTGTTTCAGCTGGGCAACACCTCGTACCGCATCCTGCGGGTGGAGCCCGGCAAGGTACGGGTCGAGGACGCCCATGGCCAGCCGCCGACCATTCCGTTCTGGCTCGGCGAAGCCCCCGGGCGCAGCGCCGAACTGTCGTTTGCCGTGGCGCGCCTGCTGGCCCGCCTCGACGAGTTGCTCGGCGCCACCCCCGGGCACCTGCAACCGGCCCTCGACTGGCTGGGCGAGCACCTGGGCCTGGACGCCGCCAGCGCCGGGCAACTGGTCGACTACCTGGCCCGCGCGCGCCAGGCCCTGGGCACGCTGCCGTCCCAGGACACGCTGATCATGGAGCGGTTTTTCGATGAATCCGGCGGCACTCAATTGGTGATCCACACACCGTTCGGCAGCCGGATCAATCGCGCCTGGGGCCTGGCGTTGCGCAAGCGCTTCTGTCGCACCTTCAACTTCGAATTGCAGGCCGCCGCCAGCGAAGACGCCATCGTGCTGTCGCTGTCCACCAGCCACAGTTTCGCGCTGGACGAAGTCTGGCGTTACCTGCATAGCAACAGCGCCGAGCACATCCTGGTCCAGGCCGTGCTGGATGCGCCGCTGTTCGGCGTGCGCTGGCGCTGGAACGCCGGGGTGGCCCTGGCGCTGCCGCGCTTTGTCGGCGGGCGCAAGGTGGCGCCGCAGATCCAGCGGATGAAAGGCGAAGACCTGATCGCCAGCGTGTTTCCCGACCAGATCGCCTGCCTGGAGAACCTCGCCGGCGAACGGCAGATCCCCGACCACCCGCTGGTGGAGCAGACCCTCGACGACTGCCTGCACGAGGCCATGGACTGCGAGGGCTGGCTGACCCTGTTGCGGCGCATGGAACGGGGCGAGCTGCGCCTGATCAGCCGCGACCTGCCGGCGCCCTCGCCCCTGGCCGCAGAAATTCTCAGCGCCAAGCCCTACACCTTCCTCGACGATGCGCCGCTGGAAGAGCGCCGCACCCAGGCCGTGCTCAACCGTCGCTGGAGCGACCCCGAATCCAGCGACGACCTCGGCGCCCTGGATGCCGAGGCCATCGAGTCGGTACGCGAAGAGGCCTGGCCCGCCCCCGGCACCCCGGATGAAATGCATGAGGCGCTGATGAGCCTGGCCGCCATCGGCGAGCCAGAAGCCCAGGCCAACCCGCATTGGGCTGGCTGGTTGCAAGCCCTGGCCGACAGCGGCCGCGCCAGCCGCTTGCAGCTCGGCGACGAACAGGCTCTGTGGCTGGCCGTCGAACGCCTGGCGTGCCTGCGGGCGATTTATCCACAGGCGCCGCTGCAACCGCTCATCGCAGCTCCAACCGGCTTCGACGAGGCCTGGGAGCGGGACGAAGCCGTGGTGGAGCTGATTCGCGCCCGGCTCAGCGGTTTCGGCCCGATGCCGCTGGAGCGCATCGCCGCCCCGCTGTGCCTGAACGCCAGCGAGGTCGCCCAGGCGCTGGCCCGACTGGAGCGCGAGGGTTATGTGCTGCGCGGGCGCTTCAGCCCCGGCGAAACCCAGGAAGAGTGGTGCGAACGGCATCTGCTGGCGCGGATCCACCGCTACACCGTCAAGCGCCTGCGCCGGGAAATCGAGCCGGTGTCGCTGCAGGACCTGATGCGTTTTCTGTTCGACTGGCAGCACCTGTCCAGCGCCACCCAGGGCCAGGGCAGCGCCATGCTGGCGCAGACCGTCGCCCAGTTCGAGGGATACGCCGCCGCGGCCGGCGCCTGGGACAGCGAGCTGCTGCCGGCGCGGATCAAGGATTACTCCGCCACCTGGCTGGACGAGTTGTGCCGCAACGGCAAGGTGGTCTGGAGCCGACTCGGCGCGCCACACAAGACCGCAGGTGCGACCCTGCGCAACACGCCGATCGTGCTGCTACCACGCAGCCAGGTGGCGCTGTGGAGCGGACTGAGCACGCAGCCCGACAGCAACGAGCTGTCGCCCAAGGCGCAGAAGGTGCATGGAGCCTTGAGCCGCCACGGCGCGCTGTTCTTCGACGAACTGCAGCACGAGGCTCATGTACTGCGTACCGAGCTGGAAATCGCCCTGCAGGAACTGGTAGCCGCAGGGTGGGTGAACGCCGACAGTTTTGCCGGCCTGCGCGCCCTGATCACCCCGGCCAGCAAACGTCTGGCCCACAGCGGCCGACGCGGGCGCGGGGCGTTTGTCGGCGGCATGGACGATGCCGGACGCTGGGCCCTGCTCCGGCGGTCGACAGCGGCGCCGGACAGCCTCGGCCGCTCCGAGCAGGCCGCTCTGGAACATATCGCCATGACCCTGCTGCGGCGTTATGGCGTGGTGTTCTGGCGCTTGCTGGAGCGCGAGGCCGACTGGTTGCCGAGCTGGCGCGACCTGCTGCGCACCTTCCATCGGCTGGAGGCCCGCGGCGACATTCGCGGCGGGCGTTTTGTCAGCGGCCTGGCCGGCGAGCAGTTCGCCCTGCCCGAGGCCATCGCCCTGTTGCGCGAAGTGCGCCGCCGCCCATTGGACGGCAGCCTGATCGCGGTGTGTGGGGTCGATCCGCTGAACCTCGCCGGCACCCTGCTGCCGGGGCCGAAAGTCCCGGCCCTGGCCGGCAACCGCCTGGTGTACCGCGACGGCCTGCCCGCGGCGGCCGAGATCGCCGGCAAGCAGCAGGTCTGGCTGGAGCTCGACCCGCAGGCCAGCCTTGAACTGCGCAACAGACTGATCCGTCACTGACGTCCGGAAACGCGTCGTTCCCGCCAGCCCCGCCCGTCGTCTCAGCCCTGCCCGGCCCGCGCCAGCGGCGTCGGTGGGCTGACGCCGAAGCGCGTGCGGTATTCGCTGGGCGCCAGCCCCGTGATCTTCTTGAAGATGGCGCGGAACGCCCCCGGGTCCTGGTAGCCCACCGTCCAGGCGATGTGGTCGATGGTGCCGTTGGTGAATTCGAGCATTTCCCGGGCCTTGCCCACCCGCAGGTGCTGGCAGTACTCGGTGGGTTTGAGCCCGGTGGCCGCGCGAAAGCGCCGCAGGAAGGTGCGCTCCTCCAGCCCGGCCTGCTGCGCCATGGCGGCGAGGGAAACCTCCACCGCGCCATTGGCCTGCAACCAGTGCTGGACCTTGAGGATGGCCGCGTCGCCATGGCCGAGGAGCGGCGCGAAGTTGCTGCCGCACTGGCTGGCGCTGTCGCTGTGTTCGATCACCAGGAAGCGCGCGGTGCCGCTGGCGATGCTCGGGCCCAGCAGGCGGTTGACCAGGCGCAGGCCGAGTTCGGACCAGGCCATCAGGCCGGCGGTGGTAATCAGGTCGCCGTCGTCGACGATCGGCTGGTCGGCGTTGAGCCTGACCTTCGGGTAGCGCTCGGCGAACGGCTTCGCCGAGGTCCAGTGGGTGGTGGCGTTGCGCCCGTCGAGCAGGCCGCTTTCGGCCAGCAGGATAGAACCGACGCAGACCCCGCCCAAGGTCGCGCCATGGGCATGTTGCTGCCGCAACCAGCGGATCAGCGCCTGGGGCGCCTGGGCCTGGGAAAAACCGGCCACCGAGGGCGGAATCAGCACCGCCAGCAACGGGCTATCGACACCAGGGTGACTGTCGTACACCCGTACCGGCGCCTGCTCGGTCTGGGCCTGCCAGTGGCTGATGCGCAGCAGCGGCAACTGCGCACTGTGCTGTTCGGCGGCGATGCGGTTGGCGACCCCGAACAGGTCGGTCAAGCCATGCACGGCAGCCATCTGTGCGCCGGGATAGATCAGCACGCCCAGTTCGACGACTGCGCTTTGCATACCCATTGTCAGTTTTCCCCCTGCTATTGTCGGTGCGGCCAATCCTCGAGTGGCCGGCCGGGGCCAATACTGGACACCACAGCCAACCCCTACTCCAGAGGAAACCCCCATGGCCAAGCAAGCGCTCATCGTAGTCGATATCCAGAACGACTACTTCCCCAACGGCAAGTGGCCCCTGGTCGGCGCCGAAGCTGCCGCGGACAACGCCGCACGGCTGATCCAGGCGTTCCGTGACAGCGGCCGGCAGGTGGTGCACATCCGCCACGAATTCACCTCCGACAGCGCGCCGTTCTTCACCCCGGGCTCCAGCGGCGCGCAACTGCACGCCAAGGTGCTCAACCGCGCCGACGAGCCGGTGGTGCTCAAGCACTTCGTCAATTCGTTCCGTGAAACCGAGCTCGAAGCCCTTCTCGACCAGCACGGCATCGAACAGTTAGTGGTGGTCGGCAGCATGAGCCACATGTGCATCGATGGTGTCGCTCGCGCTGCCGCCGACCTCGGCTACGGCGTCACGGTAATCCATGACGCCTGCGCCACCCGCGATCTGGAGTTCAACGGTGTGCAGGTGCCGGCGGCCCAGGTGCATGCCGCGTTCATGTCGGCCTTGGGTTTTGCCTACGCCAGCGTAGTGTCCACCGCCGAATTCATGGCGACCAGTCGCTGACGCTGAAAAGCCGCTCTGTGCTGGAGACATCGGCAGAACCACCGGGACAGCCTGAACGTCCATCAGGATAGAGCCAATATCGGTAACGACACTGGCGACAGAAAGCAGAAGGCCCGTAGCGTTTGCGCGCTACGGGCCTTTTTCATGCCGTTACCAAGAAGGTTCTCTTAGAACGGAATATCGTCATCGAAACTGTCGTCGAAGTTCTGCGCCGGTTGCGGCGAAGACTGCTGAGGCGCTGGACGCTGTGGCGCCTGGGAAGGCTGCGGACGCGACTGCTGTGGACGTGGCGCGGAGTTGCCCATGCCCTGGCCCTGGTCGCCCTGTGGACGGCCGCCCAGCAGCTGCATGGTGCCCTGCATGTCGACGATGATCTCGGTGGTGTAACGCTTGATGCCGTCTTTTTCCCACTCGCGGGTCTGCAGCTTGCCTTCGATGTAGACCTGCGAACCTTTGCGCAGGTACTCGCCGGCGATTTCCGCGACCTTGCCGAACATCGACACACGGTGCCACTCGGTGCGCTCGACCTTCTGGCCGGTCTGCTTGTCGGTCCACTGTTCGCTGGTGGCCAGACTCAGGTTGGTCACGGCGTTACCGTTAGGCAGGTAGCGAACTTCGGGATCCTGGCCGCAAGTGCCGACCAATATGACTTTGTTAACCCCACGGGCCATAACGTTCTCCTAGGCTTCGCACGCCGACCGGGCTGGGTTGACCAGCTGCTCGAGGGTCGCGCGATCCAATAATTCGGTGTCCAATTTGATGTAAATGGCGGCTTCTTCGACCACCATCACGGCATCTGTTACCC
>NZ_JBNNVU010000138.1:0-9489 GCF_050280705.1 Pseudomonas sp. NPDC089530
GCCCGCACCGTGGCCAACCGCGTGATCTTCATGGACAAGGGGGAAATCGTCGAACAGGCCGCGCCGAACGACTTCTTCGACAACCCGCAGAACGAACGGACCCAGCTGTTCCTGAGCCAGATCCTGCACTGATCCAGGCGCTGCCCTGAAAATGAACCCGGCCTGGCGCCGGGTTTATTTTTGCCCGGAGTTCAGGGCGCCGTGACATTGGCCTCATGGGGTTCGTTGTCGGTCGCCGGTTCCTGCTGCTCGCTGAGCGCCTGTACCTCGGCCATCAAATGCGGGTGCCGATCCAGCAGGCGCAGCAGCATGAACAGCGGCTGGGGCGGGGCGACCTCGCCGCGTTCGTAGCGGGAGAAGGCGTTGTGCCCGCCGCCGGACAGTAGTTTCACCGCTTCCTTTTGCGAAAGGTGCAGCTTGCGGCGGATGCGCTTGACCTCGGCGGCCATGAGCTGCCGGCAGTCCTCCAGCAACCGGTCGCCGGCGCTGGCGTAGCGTTCGGCGCTGGCCGCGTCGAATTCGATTTCCCC
This sequence comes from Pseudomonas sp. NPDC089530, assembly GCF_050280705.1. Lineage (NCBI taxonomy): Bacteria > Pseudomonadati > Pseudomonadota > Gammaproteobacteria > Pseudomonadales > Pseudomonadaceae > Pseudomonas > Pseudomonas sp. NPDC089530. The sequence continues at coordinate 531 of NZ_JBNNVU010000138.1, forward strand.
GCAGGCCTGGCATTCCCAGCCATCCAGGCCGTGGACCTGGCGCCGCAGGTGCCGGTAGTCGATCGACTCGCTGCGATTGTTGAACGGCTGCATGCCGGTCGGGGCACCGCAGCTGACGCATTGCCTGTGTTTCATGGGTGCTTCTCCTTGAAGGAGATCACGGGAGGGCCGCCGCCGGGGCGGTAGGTGACCTTGAGGTAAAGCTCGACGGCGTCGACTTGGGTGTCATACACGTCCTGCCAGATCCGTTGGTCGAGGTCGCTGGTCATGGACTTGTAGAGCATCTTGCCCTGCAGCCCGGCAATCACCTGCTGCATGTCCCTGAGGCTCAGTCCCAGATGCCGGCCGCTGACGAGGGCGGTCCGGGTGAAGGCCGCCGCTCCCAGGCGTGTGACATCCGCCTGGATCACCGCCAGGTCGTAATGAGGTGTTTTCTTTTCCATAAGACACCATGAGTTTCGATAAAAATTACCCATAAAGGGTTTTTTAGGCAATCGGATGGTCCTTTCCGAGCGTGATTTTCGTGCGTCGGTTCGGTTGTTCGCCCGCGCGAAGCTGACTAATATGCCAAGAAAATTCATCCGATGATTGGATGAAAGGGCGACGGCACATGACAGAACACTCCCCCCTGGTTAAGCGCTCCCTGGTCGATCAGGCCCTGGAGCAACTGCGTCAGCGCATCAACGACGGTGCCTGGAGCGTTGGCCAGCGCCTGCCGACCGAGCCCGAGCTGGCGGCGGAGCTGGGCATCAGCCGCAATACCGTGCGCGAGGCCATGCGGGTCCTGGCGTTTTCCGGCCTGGTCGAGATTCGCCAGGGCGACGGCAGTTACCTGCGCGCCGCGGTCGATCCGCTGGATACCCTCAAGGTCCTGTCCCAGTGTTCCCAGGAACAGGCCCGCGAGACCCGGCAGATCATCGAGACCGAGGCCATCGGCCTGGCCGCCCTGCGCCGTACCGATCAGGACCTGGAGGAACTGCGCGAAGCCCTGGCACTCAGCGGCAGCCACTATCACGGCGAGCTGGAGCATTACATCGCCTGTGACCTGGCCTTTCACTGTCGACTGGTGGACGCGGCCCACAACCCGACTCTCAGCGAGCTGTACCGCTATTTCTCCAGCGTGGTCGGCGCGCAGTTGCGCCAGAGCCTGAACATCCATCCCCGACGCCAGGCGGTGTTCGATCTGCATGTCGACCTGCTGGATGCCGTCGAGCAGCGTGACCCGGAGCGGGCCAAGGCCCTTTCGCGGCAACTGATCAATGAACCCTGAAACCGAGAGCACCATGTCCAGCCACCAGGCCAATAACCCGTCCCCCCTTGCTGCTGCCCGGCGCGAGGCTGAGCTCGAAGAACTGCTGATCGACGCCGAGGCCGACGATGCCGAGGTCCAGCAGAGCCACCCGGTCCCGGCGCGCCCCTGGCTGTTGCTGCTGGGGCTGATCCTGGTGGCGCTGAACCTGCGGCCGGCGCTGTCGAGCATGGCGCCGCTGCTCAGTGAGGTCTCCCGCAGCCTCGGGCTGTCGGCGTCCCAGGCCGGCCTGCTGACCACCTTGCCGGTGTTGTGCCTGGGTCTGTTCGCGCCGCTGGCCCCGGTGCTGGCCCGGCGCTTTGGCGCCGAGCGCGTGGTGCTCGGCATCCTGCTGACGCTGGCGGGCGGGATCATCCTGCGCAGTTCCCTGGGGGAGGTCGGGCTGTTCGCCGGCAGCATCCTGGGTGGCGCCAGCATCGGCGTGATCGGGGTCTTGCTGCCGGGCATCGTCAAGCGCGACTTCGCCCGGCACGCGGGCACCATGACCGGCGTCTACACCATGGCCCTGTGCCTGGGCGCGGCGATGGCCGCCGGGGCGAGCGTGCCCCTGAGCCAGCACTTCGCTGACAGCTGGGCGCTGGGCCTGGGGTTCTGGGTGCTGCCGGCGCTGGTGGCGGCACTGTTCTGGCTGCCCCAGGTCGGCAAACGCCAGGGCGTGCATCACGCGGCCTATCGGGTGCGCGGCCTGTCTCGCGATCCGCTGGCCTGGCAAGTGACGCTGTACATGGGCCTGCAGTCCTCGCTGGCCTACATCGTGTTCGGCTGGCTGCCGTCGATCCTCATCGGCCGCGGCCTGACTCCGACCCAGGCCGGGCTGGTGCTGTCCGGCTCGGTGATCGTGCAGCTCGCCAGTTCCCTGGCCGCGCCCTGGCTGGCGACGCGGGGCAAGGATCAGCGGCTGGCGATAGTGGTGGTGATGCTGCTGACCCTGGGCGGCCTGTTCGGCTGCCTGTATGCGCCGCTCGATGGCTTGTGGGGCTGGGCGATCCTGCTGGGCCTGGGGCAGGGCGGCACCTTCAGCCTGGCGCTGACTTTGATCGTGCTGCGGTCGAAGGACGCCCACGTGGCGGCCAACCTGTCGAGCATGGCCCAGGGTATCGGCTACACCCTGGCGTCCATGGGGCCGTTCGCGGTCGGCCTGGTGCATGACTGGACCGGTGGCTGGACGGCCCTGGGCTGGATTTTCGCGGTGATCGGCCTGGGGGCCATGGTCGCCGGCCTGGGCGCCGGGCGTTCGCGCTACGTGCAGGTGGAAAGCGAAAAGATCTGATCCGCCCCACTGTCGGTATTTGCGCGGCGAATGCCGATAGTGTTTCCAGGCGTCGCAGACTATCGTGCAGGCATTCTTTTCCCGAGTCGGAGCCTGTTCATGAGTGATGCCCACCGCGCCTTGATCACTGAGTTCTATAGCGCTTTCCAGCGCCTGGATGCCGAGGCCATGGCCGCCTGCTACACCGAGGATGTGCTGTTCAGTGATCCGGCGTTCGGCGAGCTGCGCGGTCGCGATGCCGGTGACATGTGGCGCATGCTCACCACCCGGGCCAAGGACTTCTCCCTGACATTCGACAGCGTGCACGCCGACGAGCGTAGTGGCGGCGCCCATTGGGTGGCGACTTACCTGTTCAGCCAGACTGGCAATACGGTGGTCAACGATATCCAGGCGCGTTTCGTGTTCCGCGACGGCAAGATCTGCGAGCACCACGACCAGTTCGCCATGTGGCGCTGGGCCCGCCAGGCCTTGGGCACCAAGGGTCTGCTCCTGGGCTGGACCCCGCTGCTGAAAAACGCCGTGCGCGCCCAGGCCCGCAAAGGCCTGAAAGCCTTCCAGGCCGGTCGCTGAGGCGCGGCCTCTGTTAAGATCGCGGCTTGTTTTCCACAGGCCGCGATCACCGTGACCCGCTCCAGCCCATCCACCATCGACGACGCCGAGCCTGTTCCCGCGGCGAGCAAACCCTGGTTCGTCTACCTGGTGCGCGCCGCCAATGGCGCTTTGTACTGCGGCATCAGCGACGACCCGCTCAAGCGTTTCGCCAAGCACCAGAACGGCAAGGGCGCGCGCTTCTTCCTCTCCAGCCCGGCCGTCGCGCTGGTCTACACCGAGGCCTGCCGCGACAAGAGCGAAGCCCTGCGCCAGGAGCGGCTGATCAAGAAACTCAGGAAAAGCGCCAAGGAATGCCTGGTGGCCTCGGCCACCGCGGCTCATCAAGCTGACTGATAAGTTCCCATCAGCCTGGGCGGTGGGCTGCCCGGAATTTGCGCGCTAAGCTGGATGCTCCTACTCATCCAGTGGACGCCAGCATGTCAGAATTGATTCTGCACCATTACCCGACTTCTCCTTTCGCGGAAAAAGCCCGGCTGTTGCTGGGCTTCAAGGGCTTGTCCTGGCGCTCGGTGAAGATTTCGCCGGTGATGCCCAAGCCCGATCTCACCGCGCTGACCGGCGGTTACCGCAAGACCCCGGTGCTGCAGATCGGCGCCGATATCTATTGCGACACGGCATTGATCGCCCGGCGCCTGGAGCGGGAAAAGGCCTCGCCCGCACTGTTTCCCGAAGGCCGGGAAATGGTGACGGCGACCTTCGCGATCTGGGCCGACTCGGTGGTGTTCCAGCACACGGTGAGCCTGGTGTTCCAGCCCGAGTCGGCCGCCGTGCGTTTCGGCCATCTGCCGCCGGAGGCGGTCAAGGCCTTCATGGCCGACCGCGCCGGGCTGTTCAGCGGCGGTAGCTCCACCCTGGTGCCGCTGGAGTTGGCCAAGCATCAATGGCCGACGTTGATGGCGCGCCTGGAGCAGCAGTTGCAGCGTGAGGAGGGCGACTTCCTGTTCGGCGAACCCTCGATCGCCGACTTCGCCTTGGCCCATCCGCTGTGGTTCCTCAAGGGCACGCCGGTGACGGCGCCGCTGGTGGACGCCTATCCGGCGGTGTCGGCGTGGCTGGCGCGGGTGTTGGGGTTCGGCCATGGCGCGTCGAGTGCCATGACCGCCGAGGAGGCGCTCGAAGTAGCCCGTCAGGCCACGCCGGCGGCCTTGCCGGATGAAGTCTTCAGCGATCCCAACGGTTTCCGGGCCGGCCAGCAGGTGCGGATCGCCGCGACCGACTATGGCGTCGATCCGGTGGAGGGCGAGTTGCTGTTCTCCGGCAGCGAGGAGCTGATCCTGCGCCGCGAAGACCCGCGGGGCGGGGTGCTGCATGTGCACTTCCCGCGTCTGGGGTTTCGCATCGAAGCGCAATGACCGACCGGTGTAGGAGCGAAGCTTGCTCGCGATAGCAGCGCGGGGTGCCTGAAACACCGTGTGATCGTTCCTCGCGAGCAATCGAGCGTCGAGCGGCCGCTCCTACAATGGGCGGGGGGATTCCAGGGCGGCGAGGATGGCGTCGGGATCGTAGGTGCGAATCAGTGTGCCGTTCACCTCCAGGATCGGAATCCCGGCACCGCCCAGCGCGGTATAGGTCTTGCGCGCCTCGGCGTCTTTTTCGATATCGAACTCGCGAAAGGCGATGCCCTTCTGGTCGAGAAAGCGCCGGGTGGCCTTGCAGTAGCCGCACCAGTCGGTGGCGTAGAGCACCACCCGGGCGTTGGCCCGGACCTGCTCCGACGCCACCTGCGAGGGGTTGAACAGGCGCTCGAGCTTGCCCCAGTGCTGATATGCCACGACCAGCAGCAGGATCAGCAGGAACTTCTTCAACACGCCCCGCAGCATCAGTTGCGGCGCTTGAGCTGGTCGGTCAGTTGGGTCGGCAGGCCCTTGATGATCAGGGTGCCGGCTTCTTCGTCATACTCGATCTTCGAGCCCAGCAGGTGCGCCTCGAAGCTGATGGACAGGCCTTCGGCCCGGCCGGTGAAGCGGCGGAACTGGTTGAGGGTGCGCTTGTCCGCGGGGATTTCCGGCGACAGGCCGTAGTCCTTGTTGCGGATGTGATCGTAGAAGGCCTTGGGGCGGTCCTCGTCGATCAGCTCCGAGAGCTCTTCCAGGCCTACGGGTTCGCCGAGCTTGGCCTGGCTGCTGGCGTAGTCCACCAGGGCCTTGGTCTTTTCCCGGGCGGAATCTTCCGGCAGGTCTTCGCTTTCCACGAAGTCGCTGAACGCCTTGAGCAGGGTCCGGGTCTCGCCCGGGCCGTCGACGCCTTCCTGGCAGCCGATGAAGTCGCGGAAGTACTCCGAGACCTTCTTGCCGTTCTTGCCCTTGATGAACGAGATGTACTGCTTGGACTGCTTGTTGTTCTGCCACTCGGAGACGTTGATCCGCGCGGCCAGGTGCAACTGGCCCAGGTCCAGGTGGCGGGACGGGGTCACGTCCAGTTCGTCGGTCACCGCCACGCCTTCGCTGTGGTGCAGCAGGGCGATGGCCAGGTAGTCGGTCATGCCTTGCTGATAGTGGGCGAACAGCACGTGGCCGCCGACCGACAGGTTGGATTCTTCCATCAGCTTTTGCAGGTGCTCGACCGCGACGCGGCTGAAGGCGGCGAAGTCCTGGCCGCCGTCGAGGTATTCCTTCAGCCAGCCGCTGAAGGGAAAGGCGCCGGATTCGGGGTGGAACAGGCCCCAGGCTTTGCCCTGCTTGGCGTTATAGCTTTCGTTGAGGTCGGCGAGCATGTTCTCGATGGCTGCGGACTCTGCCAGTTCCGAGTCGCGGGCGTGCAGGACGGCAGGGCTGCCGTCGGGTTTCTTGTCGATCAGGTGGACGATGCAATGACGGATCGGCATGGGCTTCTCGGCTGGTTGGCGGGGGAGGGCGCGGCTCCCCGAAAAAGTGCCCAGTGTACCGCACCTGCTGGTTTTGGCGCTGTTTGCGGGGAGTGGAAGGTGGCCTGGGTCAAGCTTATGCATTTTTTTACGGGTTTAGAGCAAGAAAGCTGACCAAATGGCTAGGTAGAAGCGGATATTTCCCCGCCTCTGTGCTAGTTTTGCCCCCGTCTTACGCGATGTCTCGGCGTTAAGCGTGCATTCAGCATTTGTCAGGTCGAACCAAACCCTGATTTCGGTATCTATAACCCCGATCTTTCGTGGTTGCGACCGGGGTGCCAGGTCCACAAGATCTGGCTCGATGGCTGACACTGCACTCATGCAATCCAAATGAATTTGATAGGGAAGGAACACCATAATGGCTATTACTAAAGACCAACTGATCGCCGATATCGCTGAAGCTATCGACGCGCCGAAAACCACCGCGCGTAACGCTCTGGACCAACTGGCCCAAATCGTTGCTGATCAATTGGAAAATGGCGGCGAAATCACTCTGCCAGGCATCGGCAAGCTGAAAGTGACCGAGCGTCCTGCCCGTACTGGCCGTAACCCATCGACTGGCGCTGCCATCGAAATCGCTGCCAAGAAAGTGATCAAGCTGGTTGTGGCTAAAGGCCTGACCGACTCGATCAACAAGTAAGATGCTGTAGAACCGTGCCTCGGAGACCTTCCGGGCACGGTTTGCCGGCCTTGGGCCGCAACGATTTACGCAAGGTAAATCGCCGCTTTTCCCTTCTAGCTATCCCTTCCGAACCCAACGCTCCTGGCGCCAGGCCTGTTGCTGTGCCTTGTCCTTGAAGGTCCAGGCGACGAAGCGGCTCTGTTTCTGCCCCTGGGACATTTCCACCACCTGGCTTTCCAGGGCCCCGGCCTTTTTCAGCGCGGTCTGAATCGCCGGCAGGTTCGAGGCTTTCGACACCAGGGTGCTGAACCACAACACCTGCTGCGCCACCAGGGCGCTTTCGCCGATCAATTGGGTCACGAAGCGCGCTTCACCGCCTTCGCACCACAACTCCGCGGCCTGGCCGCCAAAGTTCAGTACCGGCAGTTTGCGCTTGGGATCGGCCTTGCCCAGGGCCCGCCATTTGCGTTGGCTGCCGCGGGTGGCTTCTTCCAGTGAGGAATGGAACGGCGGATTGCACAGCGTCAGGTCGAAGCGCTCGTCGGCTTCCAGCAGGCCCTGGAGGATCTGCTTGCGGTTGGTTTGCTGGCGCAGGCTGATGGCCTTGTTCAGGCCATTGGCCTGGACGATCGCCTTGGCGGCGGCGAGGGCAGTGGTGTCGATGTCGGAGCCGAGGAACTGCCAGCGGTAGTCGGAGTGGCCAATCAGCGGATAGATGCAGTTGGCGCCAACCCCGATGTCCAGCACCCGCACCGCCGCGCCCCGAGGGATCTCGCCGTCGTTGTGCGCGGCCAGCAGGTCGGCCAGGAAGTGCACGTAGTCGGCGCGGCCGGGAACCGGCGGGCAGAGGAAGTCGGCGGGAATGTCCCAATGGGCGATGCCGTAGAACGCCTTGAGCAAGGCCCGGTTGAACACCCGTACCGCCGCCGGGTTGGCGAAGTCGATGCTCTCCTTGCCGTAGGGATTGAGGATCACGAACGCCCCCAGCTCCGGGGTGCCTTTGATCAGCTGTGGAAAGTCGTAGCGGCCTTGATGGCGGTTGCGCGGGTGCAGGCTGGCCTTTTCCCGGGGCGCGGCGGCGGTGGCCGGAGCAGCGGGTTGAGGCTTTTTACGCGGGGCTTTGGGAGGGCGGGGGGCGGTCATGGGCGAAGTCGGTTCGGGTATGGCTCAAAGTGGCGGGCATTGTCCCATATCTGCCCGGGTGACGCGGCGTCTGTCGGAGCGATAACGTGGTGTGTCAGGGATCGCGTCTCGCGGGCAAGCCTCACTCCTACAGCGGCTGGAAATAAAAAAGGGAGCCCGTTGCGGGGCTCCCTTTTTCGTCGTACTCGAATCGCCGTTACAGGCTGGAGATCCGGGCGTGCTGCTCGGCCAGCTTGCCCAGGGCCTGTTCGGCCTCGGCCAGCTTGGCGCGTTCCTTCTCGATCACTTCAGCCGGAGCCTTGTCGACGAACGCCGCGTTGGACAGCTTGCCGCCGACCCGCTGCACTTCGCCTTGCAGGCGCTGGATTTCCTTGTCCAGGCGCGCCAGTTCGGCGCCCTTGTCGATCAGGCCGGCCATCGGCACCAGCACTTCCATCTCGCCGACCAGGGCGGTGGCGGACAGCGGTGCTTCTGCGCCAGCAGCCAATACGGTGATCGACTCCAGCTTCGCCAGCTTCTTGAGCAACGCATCGTTTTCGCTAAGGCGGCGCTGGTCTTCGGCACTGGCGTTCTTCACGAACACCGCCAATGGCTTGCCTGGCCCGATGTTCATCTCGGCGCGGATGTTGCGCGTGCCGAGCATCAGGGTCTTGAGCCATTCGATATCGCTTTCGGCGGCCTCATCGATGCGTGCTTCGTTGGCCACCGGCCAGGCCTGCAGCATGATGGTCTTGCCCTGGATGCCGGCCAGCGGCGCCAGGCGCTGCCAGATTTCTTCGGTGATGAACGGCATGAACGGATGGGCCAGGCGCAGTGCCACTTCCAGTACCCGCACCAGGGTGCGACGGGTGCCGCGCTGGCGCTCGACCGGCGCGTTCTCGTCCCACAGCACCGGCTTGGACAATTCCAGGTACCAGTCGCAGTACTGGTTCCAGATGAACTCGTACAGCGCCTGGGCGGCCAGGTCGAAGCGGAACTGATCCAGCTGGCGGGTCACTTCGGCTTCGGTGCGCTGCAGCTGGGAGATGATCCAGCGATCGGCCAGGGACAGCTCGTAGGCTTCGCCGTTCTGGCCGCAGTCTTCGCCCTTGTCCAGCACGTAGCGCGCGGCGTTCCAGATCTTGTTGCAGAATTTGCGAT
>NZ_JBNNVU010000139.1:0-9311 GCF_050280705.1 Pseudomonas sp. NPDC089530
AGCGCCACGCTCACCAGTTGTGCCAGCCTGGCCGCCCAGGCCTGGGCATTCGAACACTGCAACCGCACGCGTTTTCCTGCGTCCGGGCACTGGCAACATCTCCATCAACAACCGTTCCCTGGATAGCTTCTTCGGTCGCGAAACTGCCCGCATGGTAGTTCGTCAGCCGCTGGAACTGACCGAGACCGTTGAGAAGTTCGACGTCTACGTCACTGTTATCGGTGGTGGTGTGAGTGGCCAAGCTGGCGCAATCCGCCACGGTATCACCCGCGCTCTGATGGACTACGACGAAACTCTGCGCAGCGCTCTGCGTAAAGCTGGTTACGTAACCCGCGACGCTCGTGAAGTTGAACGTAAGAAAGTTGGTCTGCGTAAAGCGCGTAAGCGTCCGCAGTACTCGAAGCGTTAATTCGCTTTCGCGTTCAAGAAAACGCCCAGACTCCTTCGGAGCTGGGCGTTTTTTTATGGGCGATATTTTGCTGTGTGACAACTTGCCACATCCGTAGAGCCCCTATACTACTGGGCTTGGAGCCGGACCAAGTTGGTAATTACCTTGTCAGAGTAGGGGCTTTTCATTACCATTCGGCAAAATTTTTATAAGTTCAGATTTTTACTTAGTAGATGCCTGATTTAACAGGCCACAAAGCTGATGGGAGAGGACTGAATGAGCAATGACGGCGTGAATGCAGGCCGGCGTCGCTTCCTTGTAGCAGCTACGTCCGTGGTGGGTGCTGCAGGAGCGGTGGGGGCTGCGGTCCCGTTCGTGGGGTCATGGTTTCCCAGTGCCAAGGCGAAAGCCGCAGGTGCACCGGTGAAAGTGAATATCAGCAAGATCGACCCAGGTCAGCAGATGATTGCTGAATGGCGTGGTCAACCGGTATTCATCGTCCGCCGTACGCAGGAGATCCTGGGGAATCTCAAGAAAATCGAGGGTCAACTGTCTGACCCTGGCTCCAAGAACTCGGTTCAACCGACCTACGTCGATCCGGAAGTGCGTTCGATCAAGCCAGAGATTCTGTTGCTGATCGGTATCTGTACCCACCTGGGTTGTTCTCCGACTTTCCGCCCTGAAGTGGCGCCTGCGGATCTGGGCAAGGATTGGGTGGGTGGCTATTTCTGCCCTTGCCACGGTTCCCACTACGATCTGGCTGGCCGCGTCTACAAAGCGCAACCCGCGCCTTTGAACCTGCCAGTACCCCCGCATTCCTATGAGTCGGATGACCTTATCGTCATCGGTGTCGATACGGAGAAAGCGTGATGAGCAAGTTCATGGATTGGGTTGATGCGCGCTTCCCCGCGACCAAGATGTGGGAAGACCATCTCAGCAAGTATTACGCTCCGAAGAACTTCAACTTCTTCTACTTCTTTGGTTCCCTGGCGCTGTTGGTTCTGGTCAACCAGATCGTCACCGGCGTCTGGCTGACCATGAGCTACACCCCGTCGGCGGAAGAGGCTTTCGCTTCCGTCGAATACATCATGCGCGACGTCGAGTACGGCTCGATCCTGCGCTTGCTGCACTCCACCGGCGCCTCGGCGTTCTTCATCGTGGTCTATCTGCACATGTTCCGTGGCCTGCTCTACGGTTCGTACCAGAAGCCGCGTGAGCTGGTGTGGCTGTTCGGCATGCTGATCTACCTGGCGCTGATGGCCGAAGCGTTCATGGGCTACCTGCTGCCTTGGGGGCAAATGTCCTACTGGGGCGCCCAGGTGATCATCTCGCTGTTTGGTGCGATCCCGGTCATCGGCAACGACCTGACCCAGTGGATCCGTGGTGACTACCTGATTTCCGGTATTACCCTGAACCGCTTCTTCGCCTTGCACGTAGTGGCCCTGCCGATCGTGATTCTCGGTCTGGTAGTACTGCACATCCTGGCGCTGCACGAAGTCGGTTCGAACAACCCGGATGGCGTGGATATCAAGAAGCACAAGGACGAGAACGGCGTACCGCTGGATGGCATCGCCTTCCACCCGTACTACACCGTGAAAGATATCGTCGGCGTGGTGGTGTTCCTGTTCATCTTCTGTTCGATCGTGTTCTTCTTCCCGGAAATGGGTGGTTATTTCCTCGAGAAGCCTAACTTCGAACAAGCCAACCCGTTCAAGACGCCTGAGCATATTGCACCGGTTTGGTACTTCACCCCGTTCTACGCGATTCTGCGTGCGGTTCCGGACAAGCTGCTGGGTGTCATTGCGATGGGCGCGGCGATCGCTGTGCTGTTCGTACTGCCCTGGCTCGATCGCAGTCCGGTCAAATCCATGCGCTACAAGGGCTGGCTGAGCAAGATCTGGCTGGTGGTGTTCTGCATCTCCTTCGTGATCCTGGGGATCCTGGGCGTTCTGGCGCCGACTCCAGGTCGTACGTTGCTGTCGCAGGTATGTACCTTCCTGTACTTCGCCTACTTCATTCTGATGCCGTTCTACACCAGGCTCGAGAAGACCAAACCGGTTCCGGAAAGGGTGACTGGCTGATGAAAAAGCTATTTGCTGTACTGATTCTTGCTGCTATGCCTGTACTGTCCTTCGCGGCCGAACACGGTGGTCCCGAGCTGGAAAAGGTCGACATCGACGTCTCCGACAAGGCTGCCATGCAGGATGGCGCGCGGACATTCGCCAACTACTGCATGGGCTGCCACAGCGCCAAGTTCCAGCGCTATGAGCGTGTCGCCGACGATCTGGGGATTCCCCACGATCTGATGATGAGCAAGCTGGTGTTCACCGGTGCGAAAATCGGTGATCACATGAGCATCGGCATGCAGCCGGCTGACGCCAAGACCTGGTTCGGCGCGGCTCCGCCCGACCTGACCCTGGTGGCTCGTGTGCGTGGCACCGACTGGCTCTATGGCTACCTGCGCTCCTTCTATGAAGACCCTGCGCGCCCTTGGGGTGTGAACAACAAGGTCTTCCCGAACGTAGGTATGCCTAACGTTCTGGTTGGCCTGCAGGGGCGTCAGGTTGTCGGCTGCAAACAGGTGCAGATCGTCGAAGACGGCAAGAAGCAATACGATCCGCTGACCGGCACCGCCTTGACTCATGAGGCCTGCGATCAACTGACCGTGCTGCCGAAAACCGGCACGCTCAACGAGGCGCAGTTCGATGAGAAGGTCAAGAATCTGGTGACCTTCCTGGCTTATTCGGCCAACCCGGTCAAGCTGGAGCATCAACGTATCGGCACCTATGTGTTACTGTATCTGGCCTTCTTCTTCGTGTTCGCCTATCTGCTCAAGCGCGAATACTGGAAAGACGTTCATTGATAAAGCCGTAATTCACTGCTGTTAATCGTGCGCGCCCAAGGGCGTCTCTGAAGGTGTAACGAGTCTGGTTCATCCAGGCGTTACGGGAGGCGCCCTCTGGGCGCGCTCGTTTTTCTGCTTCCGATAATTTCAACAAGCGAGGAGGATCGCCATGGGCGTGACCAATCGGTTGGCCTGTTACTCCGACCCCGCCGACCACTATTCCCACCGGGTACGCATCGTGCTCGCAGAGAAGGGTGTCAGCGCCGAGATCATCAATGTGGAGGCGGGGCGTCAGCCGCCGAAACTGATCGAAGTGAACCCTTACGGCAGTCTGCCCACCCTGGTCGATCGCGACCTGGCATTGTGGGAGTCGACCGTGGTGATGGAATATTTGGATGAGCGTTACCCGCACCCGCCACTGCTGCCGGTTTATCCCGTGGCGCGTGCCAACAGCCGCCTGCTGATCCATCGGATCCAGCGCGATTGGTGTGGGCTGGTGGATCAGATTCTGGATTCTCGGACCAAGGACGCCGCTCGTGCGCAGGCTCGTAAAGAGTTGCGAGAGAGCCTGACCGGGGTTTCGCCGCTGTTCGCGGAGAAGCCGTTTTTCCTCAGTGAGGAACAAAGTCTGGTGGATTGCTGCCTATTGCCAATACTCTGGAGATTACCGATTCTGGGTGTTGAATTGCCACGGCAAGCCAAGCCGTTGCTTGATTACATGGAGCGCCAGTTCGCCCGTGAGACGTTCCAGGCGAGTCTGTCTGGCGTCGAACGCGACATGCGCTAAGGCTTAAGGAGCCGCTATGAACTCCAGTCGACCTTATCTGGTCCGCGCGCTCTACGAGTGGATTGTGGACAACGACTGCACCCCGCACATGCTGGTCAATTCCGAGTACCCGGCGGTGCAGGTGCCCCAGGGGTTTGCCAGTGATGGGCAAATCGTCCTGAATATTTCGCCGAGTGCCGTGCGCCATCTGCACATGGATAACGAGGTGGTGACTTTCGAGGGGCGCTTTGGTGGTGTTCCCCATAGTCTGTACGTCCCTGTACCGGCGATCCTGGGTATCTATGCTCGGGAGAATGGCCAGGGCATGGTGTTCGATCTGGAGTCGCCCCTGGATGACGAGGACGACGAAATCGAGCCGGACGATGACATTCCACCACCGGACAACGAGCCGCCACGCCCAAGCGGCCGACCGAGTCTGAAGGTCGTGAAGTAATAAAAAAGGCGATCCGGTTGGATCGCCTTTTTTGTGCTCGTGCCTTGCGCTTACGTCAGTCGATGTATTCGAACAGCTTGACGATTTTCTGCACGCCGGAAACACCCTGTACCAGGTTGGTCGCCTGGGCGGCTTCCTGTTGGGTCAGCAGGCCCATCAGGTAGACGATGCCGTTCTCGGTCACGACTTTGATGCGCGAGCCTGGAATGCTGGCATCGGCCAGCATCTGGGTCTTGATCTTGGTGGTCAGCCAGGCATCGTTCTGCCGGGCCAGCAGGGAGGAGGGTTGCAGGACCTGCAGTTCGTTGTGGACCTTTTTCACCCGTTGCACGGCGCTGGCGGCCTGTTCGGCGAGGGTCTTGAGGTCGGCGCGCGGGGTTTGCCCGGCGAGCAGGACGATGCCGTTGAAGCTGGTTACCACGATGTGCGAATTGTGGTCCAGGTCCGGGCTGGCCTTGGCAACATTCACTTCGACTTTGGTCTGGATCAGCGAGTCATCGATCTTGCTGCCGAAGGTGCGGGTGCCGCGATCATCTTCGATCGGGCTTTCGCGGGTGGCGGTAATCACCGAGCTGCAACCGCTGATGCTCAAGGCTAGGGTCAGGGCCAGTAGGCCAAGGCGATTAGGGGTCATTCTTCACTCCCGAACAGTTGGCTGTCGATCAAGTCGCAGAGGCAGTGGATCGCCAGCAGGTGGACTTCCTGAATACGTGCGGTGACGTTGGCGGGTACGCGAATCTCCACATCCTCCGGCAGGAGCAGGGACGCCATGCCGCCGCCATCGCGACCGGTCAATGCTACGACAATCATTTCGCGATCATGTGCGGCCTGGATCGCTTGAATGATGTTCGCCGAGTTGCCGCTGGTGGAAATCGCCAGCAGGACATCGCCAGGCTGGCCCAGGGCGCGGATCTGTTTGGAAAAGACTTCGTTGTAGCTGTAGTCGTTGGCGATCGAGGTGATCGTCGAGCTGTCGGTAGTCAGCGCGATGGCTGGCAGGCTCGGGCGCTCACGCTCGAAACGGTTGAGCAGTTCGGAAGAAAAATGCTGGGCATCGCCGGCCGAGCCACCGTTACCGCAGGAAAGCATTTTCCCTTCGTTGAGCAGCGCGTTGACCATGACCTGGCTGGCTTGCTCGATGTGCGGTGCAAGAACGTCCATCGCCTGCTGCTTGGTGTCGATACTGGCCTGAAAAAGCTGGCGAATTCGGGATTGCATGTCCATCTGTGTGACCTTAAGTGGCGCGGCTTTCTGGCACGTGAATGTGCTGCCCGCAAAGCAAAGAGCAAAAGTATTGAGTGAAAATGTCCGGCTCGGCCCGAGAGCCTCGATCAGCTGTCAAAGGCATTCCGTAGCCAGTTCAAATGAGTTGTCGTGCCTGGGGCGCCGTCTATGGCGACCACATCGAAACGGCAAGGGTAGCTGGACCAGCGCGACTCGCGCTGCAGGAAAAGCTGTGCGGCGAGTATCAGTTTCTGACGCTTGCGTGCGTCGATACTGCCCAGTGCGCCACCCCATTGCGTGTGTTGTCTGTAGCGGACTTCGACGAATACTACTGTATCGCCGTCAAGCATGACCAGATCAAGCTCGCCGCGTTTGCACAACCAGTTCTGCGCCAGTAGGCGCAGACCCTGTTGTTCAAGATGCCGGAGCGCTTGGGCTTCGGCATCCTGACCGCTTTGCTGGCGTGATCTTTGTAGCATTAACGCGGGGTGTCAGGCAGGCGAGTGATCTGGCCACTGATGAACTCGGCCCATGGCAGCTGGCGTTGCACGCGCTGGCTCGGACTCATGCTCAGGCTACCCGACAGGCCTTCGATGCGGCTGCCCGGCAGGGCCTTGAGCTGCCCCAGGCTAGGCGCCAGGCGATAGGCGTCGGCCCCCATTGCGTACAGTCGGCCCAGGCTGCCGCCAGCTTGCGGCCATTTCGCGGCGACCTGCTTGCGCAGCGGGTCGTTGGCGTCCAGCAGCCAAGGCGTTTCGCAGAAACGTACGCCGTTCATGTCGTTGTACTGGTTCTGATCGCCACTGGCGCTGAAGACGTGGGAGGTGGCATAGACCGGCACATCGCCAGCGTACTGGAAGTTCAGGGTTGGCTTGATCTGCTGCGCCTGCTGTGGAGTGGAGGCCAGGAAAATGAATTCGATGTCCTGGCGACGCGAAGGTTGTGCGGCCACCTGGGTGCCGGCGGCGTTCTGCAGGCTCTTGGCGCGTGCTTCGCTCTGGCGCAGCTGGAACAGATCGGCGATCTGCTGGGCCAGGGCTACCGGCTGATCGACGCGTTCGATACCGACCACGCTGCCGCCATTGGCTTCCCAGTCCTGACGGAAGGCCTTGAGTACGCGATCGCCCCATTCGCCGCGTGGCACCAGGATGGCGGCGCGATGCAGGCCATCGGCGCGGGCGCGGCGGGAGACTTCGCGGGCTTCATCTTCGGCGGCCAGGCCGAACTGGAACAGTTGCGCAGGGCCTTGTTCGCCTTCGCTGTAGTTCAGCGCCAGGGTGGTGATCGGGAGTTGCGGACGTGCGGCGAGCTGCTTGACCAGCGGCTTTTCCAGCGGGCCTACGACCAGTTGCACGCCATCGGCCTGGGCCTTGCGATAGAAGTCATCCAGCGAGGTCAGGCGCGAGCTGTCGTAGAACTCGATGGCGGGTGGCTTCTGCCCGGCTTGCTGGGCTTGATAATGGGCGGCCATGAAGCCATCGCGCAGGGCCTTGGAGACTGCGGCCAGCGGGCCGTCCTGCGGCAACAGCAGGGCGATCTTCGACAGTGGCTGGCTGGCCATCTCCTTGAGCTTGGTCAGCGGCAGCGGCAGTTGAAGGGCGGCCGGATGTTTGGGGTTCTGTGCGCGCCAGTTGTCGATGGCAGCCTGCTGTTGCTCCAGGGTGCCGGCGGTTTTCACGGCCAGGGCCAGGCTCATCCAGCCGCCCAGGTCGTCATTGCCGACGGCTTGCAATTGGTCGGTTGGCAGGCTGGCAATCAGGGCCCAGATGGCTTCATGGTTCTTGCTGGCGGCCTCGCCCTTGAGCAGAGGGGCGATGAAGATGCGTTCCCGTGCCGCGGCAAGTGTCTGGCCGTCAGCTTCCAGTGCGCGAGCATGTACGGTGCCGGTACGGATCTGCTGGTCTTCCGGTAGTTCGCTCAGGCGTTGCAGGCTCGGGTGGCTCAGGGCAGTCAAGGCCGCTTTTGGTTGGTTGCGGCTCATGGCCAGTTCTGCTGCCAGGGTGCTGGCGAAGACCTGTTGGCCGGGCTTGAGTTGCTCCATTGGTACCTGTTGCAGGATCTGGGCGGCCTGGCCGGCCTTGCCCTGGCGATAGGCCAGGTCGGCGGCGCTCAAGCGCAGCAGAGCTGCCTTGTCGGGCGTCTTGCTGTTGGTAGCCTGTTCGAGCAACTGCTCGATGCTGGCATCCGGGGTCCGTGGAAGTTCGCCAAGGCTGGAGGAGGGCGAGCTGGCGCAAGCCGCCAGGAGGGCGGCGAGGCAGAGGGCGGAGAACAGCCGCAGGCAAGCGATCATGTAAGTGTTCCTGATACTCGATCAAATGAGCGTGGAATTGTACCCAAGCACTGGCCGGGGCGCGATGTTACTGGCGATAAACCGTCTATTTTAGGTCGTGCAAATGTTGCAGTGTTGTCGAAGTGGCCGGCTATATCGCAGGCGCAAGGTGCCTGCAACACGCATTCCGAAGGCTTCTACGCGCTACAATGTCGCTTTTACCGATCAAGAGGTGTGCGCTTTGACTGCTCCAGGTCCTTTGAATTCCGCTGCTGGCTCGCTTTATGTGGTGGCGACGCCCATCGGCAACCTGGACGACATCAGTGCCCGGGCCTTGAAGATTTTGCGTGAGGTGGCGCTGATCGCCGCCGAGGACACGCGCCACTCGCAGCGCTTGATGCAGCACTTCGGGATTTCCACGCCGCTGGCTGCCTGTCATGAGCATAACGAGCGCGATGAAGGCAGCCGCTTTCTGACGCGTCTATTGGCCGGGGATAACGTTGCGCTGATTTCCGATGCCGGTACTCCTCTGATTTCCGACCCGGGCTATCACTTGGTGCGTCAGGCGCGGGCGGCGGGTATCAATGTGGTGCCGGTGCCAGGGGCTTGCGCGTTGATCGCGGCCTTGTCGGCGGCGGGGTTGCCTTCCGATCGTTTTATCTTCGAAGGATTTCTGCCGGCCAAGGCAGTAGGGCGGCGTGGGCGTCTCGAGCTATTAAAGGAAGAGCCGCGGACGCTGATTTTTTATGAGGCGCCTCATCGCATTCTCGAATGCTTGCAGGACATGGAGCAGGTGTTCGGTGGCGGGCGCCAGGCATTGCTGGCCCGGGAGCTGACCAAGACCTTTGAGACCCTCAAGGGGTTGCCGCTGGAGGAGTTGCGGGCTTTCGTGGAGGCGGACAGCAATCAGCAGCGCGGCGAGTGTGTGGTGTTGGTGGCGGGCTGGTCGGCGCCGGAAAGCGACGAGGCCGTGAGCAGTGAAGCGATGCGGGTGCTCGATCTGCTGCTCAAGGAAATGCCGCTCAAGCGGGCCGCGGCATTGGCAGCAGAAATCACCGGCGTGCGCAAGAATGTTCTATACCAAGTGGCGCTGGATAAACAGAAAGGCGAATAAACGCAGTCGGCAAAGTGGCAAAAGGCTTTTAGCCCTTGTTCTTCCGCCGCTCTGCCGTTAACCTGCGCGGCGGAGAGTCGATTGGACAGTCGCTGCCCTCTATGAAAATTAGAGGGGGGAGGAAAGTCCGGGCTCCATAGGGCGGAGTGCCAGGTAATGCCTGGGGGGCGTGAGCATGAAGTACTGGCAGGCGTAGATCGGCTTGCGGTTGAGCACGCCGATGCGCCAGTCGTACTCGGTGTAGAAAAACT
>NZ_JBNNVU010000140.1:0-9023 GCF_050280705.1 Pseudomonas sp. NPDC089530
GGGATTGAGTACCCGACCAGTCGGCGTCGCCAAAGTAGATCGCCGCGTCAAAGTCGGTATCGGCGAACAGGAAGGGACGTGTGCGGTTGGTCAGGCGCCGAGGTTGGTGCCGGCCAGCGGGCCGCGATCGACCTTGACGTTGCCGCTGTCGGCATCCGGATTGACGGTGATGGCACCGGCACGAACGATGATGTCGCCGGCGTCGTGGGCGTGGGCGATCGGGGCTGCTAGTGCGAGCGCGAACAGGGAGGCGCTGAGCAGGGACTTGTGCATGGGAACTCCAAAGGACAATTCAGGTTGGCTAGGTCCAATGGTAAGGATCGTCAAGGAGCGGGCTTTGATTCAGCTCAATGAAAACTGGATCCATGCGAGAGCAAAGCAAGTCCGGCGCTATGCGCGCCCTTGAATCACTGCTCTTTTGCAGGCGTGAGCCTGCTGGCGATGGGGTCAGGCAGGCCGCTGCAAAAGCCGGGTTTCACTCCGGCAATTCGTACACGTAGATCTTCTGTGCCTCCATCTGGTAACCCGCGTCGGCGATCTCGCTGGTGGACGCCTTGACCTGCATCGGCCCCTCGACCCAGTACGGTTGATACAGCTCGTCGAGCTTTACCCCAACCTCGCTTTTCACATGCACGATCTGGTTCGACGGCGGTGGCGGCACGTGGATGCAGGCGCCGAAATAGGGCACCAGCAGAAACTCCGTGGTGCGGCCGTCCTCGCTGACTTCCAGCGGCACTATGTAGCCGGGCAGGCGCACCGACAGGCCGTCCAGGCTCTGCACCACCGGGGCGTTGGGCATGTCCTGCTTCGCCGCCGGGGCAGCCTCGGCAGCCAGGGCGTCGCTCATCTGCGACAGGTCGTGCAGCGGCTTCATGTTCGGCACTTCCGCCGGCGCGTCCGGCGGGATCATTTCCGACCAGGCCAGGTCCCGGGGCTCGGCGGCCCATAGCGGCAGGGCGACCAGCATCAACAGCGCAAGCAGGGCACGGGGCATGCCGGAGCTCCTCATAACCAGAGTTCCTCACAAACGGATGGACAGGCCATCGGCCAGGGATTGTCGGTAGGCGCGCCAGGCCGGCACGCTGCCCATCAGCAGGGCGGCGATCAGGATAGCGCCAAGCAGCGTCCACTCATACTCGCTCGGCCAGGACAGCGGCAGATACAGCCCATAAGCCGACTGCACGTAACCCTGGGCCAGGGCGATGCCCAGGTACAGCAGGCCAAGCCCGGCGAGCACGCCGGACAGCGCCAGGGCGAAGGCTTCCAGCACCAGCAGCGAGGCGATATGCCAGGGCCGCGCGCCGACCGAACGCAGGATCGCCATTTCCCGGCGGCGCTCGTTGAGGCTGGTGAGGATCGCCGTGAGCATGCCGATCAGACCGGTCAGCACTACGAACAGCGACACCACGAACAGCGCCTTTTCCGCGGTGCCCATCAGGCTCCACAGTTCCTGCAGGGCCACCCCGGGCAGGATCGCCAGCATCGGCTCGCCCCGGTATTCGTTGATTTCCCGCTGCAGGGCGAAGGTGGCGATCTTGCTGTTCAGGCCGAGCATGAAGGCGGTGATCGCCTGTGGCGTGAGGTCCATGTTGCGTGCCTGGTCGGCGCTGACGCGGCCGTTGCCCTGGGCCGGCACGCCGTTGTGCCAGTCGATGTGGATCGCTTCCATGCCGCCCAGGCTGATGTGCAGCGTGCGGTCCACCGGGGTGCCGGTGCGCTTGAGGATGCCGACCACGGTGAAGGGTTTGTCGTCGTGCTTGACCAGGCTGATGGCCGCCACGCCGTGGGCCAGCACCAGCTTGTCGCCGAGTGTGTAGTGCAGCGCGTCGGCGACTTCGGCACCCAGCACCACCTCGAACGGATCGCTGGCGAACTCACGGCCGCTGGCCAGTTGCAGGTGCTGCTGGTGGCCGTACTGGTAATGCTCGAAGTAGGCCCCGGTGGTGCCCATCACCCGGTAGCCGCGATGGGAATCGCCGAGGGAAATCGGGATCGCCCATTGCACTTTCGGGTTGCTCGCGAAGTGCTCGAAGCTGTCCCAGCGGATGTTGTTGGTGGCGTTGCCGATGCGGAACACCGAGTACAGCAGCAGGTTCACCGAGCCGGAGCGGGCGCCGACGATCAGGTCGCTGCCGCTGATGGTGCTGGCGAAGCTGGCGCGGGCTTCGGTGCGCACGCGCTCGACGGCCAGCAGCAGGCAGACCGACAGGGCGATGGCGAACGCGGTGAGGAGCGCGGTGAAGCGGCGGTTAGCCAGGCTGGCCATGGCTAGACGGAACAGATACATCTCAGACCTCTGCGGGCGTGGCGGCGCGATTGAGTTCGGCCAGCGACAGGTTGCGATCGAACAGCGGCGCCAGGCTCTGGTCGTGGCTGACGAACAGCAGGCTGGACCCGGCTTCGCGGCATTCGGCGAACAACAGGCGGATAAAGGCTTCGCGGGCGTCGTAGTCCAGGGCCGAGGTCGGCTCGTCGGCGATCACCAGTTCCGGCTGGCCGATCAGCGCGCGGGCGGCGGCGACCCGTTGTTGCTGGCCGATGGACAAGGAGTCGGCGCGACGTTCGAGCAGGTCCGGGTCTTTCAGACCCAGGTGGGCGAGCAGGGTGGCCGCTGCCTGGTCGATACTGCCGTGGCGCTGGGCGGCGCGACTGGCCCGCAACTTGGAGAAATGGCAGGGCAACTCGACGTTCTCGCGCACCGAGAGAAACGGCAGCAGGTTGAACTGCTGGAAGATGTAGCCGGTGTGATCGACCCGGAAGCGGTCGCGGGCACCGGCCGAGAGTTCGGTCAGCTCCTGGCCCAGCAGGCGGATGCTGCCCCGGTCGGGTTTCTGCACGCCGCCGAGCAGGCCGAGCAGGGTGGTCTTGCCGCTGCCGCTAGGGCCCTTGAGGAACAGGGTTTCCCCCGCTTCCAGGCGGAACGCCGGGATATCCAGCAACGGCGGATGGCCGGGCCAGCCGAAGCCCAGGTCGGACAGTTGGATCAGTGCTTGGGTCATGGGCATGGGGTCATGAGTGAGTGCTTATCTGCAGGAGCGAAGCTTGCTCGCGCTGGCGGTGTCAGGGCCAGCAGAGGATGCAAGCCGGACGACGGTTATCGCGAGCAAGCTTCGCTCCTACAAGGAAGGTGGTGGGTCAGAACTTCAGGCTGGCGGCCTTGGCTGTTGCTTCCAGGCCTTGCTGACCGTTTGGCGAGATAAGTTGTACCTGAATTTTCTGGGTGGCGGGGAAGGTCTTGAACAGGCCGGCCAGGTCCAGGCTCTTCAGGGCGCCCGGCGTGGCGCAGGTGAATTGGTAGCGGGCGTGGATCTCGCTGTGTTCATGATGATGTTCGTGGCCGGCGGCGTCGTGGCCTTCGTCATGCTCGTCGGCGTCCGGCTGGTCGCCGAACAGCGGGCTTTCCAGTTCCTGCTGCGCCACCACGCAACCGGCGGCGGGGGGCAGGCTGAACAGCGCCAGGGGTTTTTCCAGCTGGGCGCGCACGGCAGCAACCTTGGCCTTGTCGGCGTCGGTGCTGGCGGCATGCTCGAAGCCCACCAGGTTCATCGCCGGGCTTTCCAGCTCCAGCTCCAGGGTCTGGCCGTCCAGCGCCGCGTTCAGGCGGGCCACGCCATGCTCGTGGGCGCCAAGGCTGCCATGTTCATGGGCGTGATCCTGTTCGGCCGCTTGAGCGATGGCCAGGGGCAACAGGGCAAACGGCAAAGCGAGAAGCAGGCGGCGCATGGCGAGTCTCCGGGAGCGAACATGAAAAAAATGTTATGTAATCTTATAACGGTGGCTGCGAGAGTTTGACCGCCTGCTTGGCGTTGCGCAAGACGCGTGGGAGCATGCTCGTCAGAAATTGTCGGGAGTGCAGCGATGGTGCGGATTCGTGGAAGCATCGGCGAATGGCCGGTGGATTTGACCCTGGAACTGGACGAGGGCGACTGGGATCGATTGAGTGCCCGGCTGGGGGCGCAGTTACCTTCGGTTCAAGCCGAAAGCGGCGCGCCCGCGGCCAAGCCGGCGAGCCCGGACGATACGCTGTGGCAGATCGCCAGGGACTTGCTGCGCAAGGCCGGGCAGTTGAGCGGCCCGGACCTGCTGGAGCAACTGGAGGGCCTGACCGGCAGCGCCGCGGCGGGCAAGCGCCTGTTGGTGCGTTTGCGCCACAGCGCCCAGGTCAAGGTGGTGAGCGGCGGCGATACGCCGCTCTACAGCTGGATCGAGTGACCGATCAATACAACGCCGCGAACAGCTTGCGGCGGTAGGTGGTCACCAGCGGGTGATCGTTGCCCAGCAGCTCGAACACTTGCAGCAAGGTCTTGTGCGGCAGGCCTTCGTTGTAGCTGCGGTTGCGGACGAACAGCTTGAGCAGCGCATCCAGCGCCGCGTCGTACTGCTGGCGCGCCAGCTGCTGGATAGCCAGTTGATACACCGCTTCGTCGTCCTGCGGGTTCTGCGCCAGGCGGCTTTTCAAGTCGGCGGGGTCGGGCAGGTCGGCGGCCTGCTTGAGGAAGGTGATCTGCGCCTTGGCCCCGGCCAGCGCGGCCTTGTGCTCGTCGCTCTTGACCGCGTCGAGCACGGTCTGGGCTTCGCCCAGTTCACCGCGTTCGGCCAGGCAGCGGGCGTAGAGGATCAGCGCCTTGGCATGGGTGTTGTCTCCGCTCAGCAGCACTTTCAGGGTGGCTTCGGCATCGGCGATGCGACCTTCGGCGAACAGCGCCTCGGCCAGCTCCAGCGGGTCGGCGGCTTTGGGGGGCGGCATCTGCACATGGGGTTCGAGCATGGCGCGCACCGCCGATTCCGGTTGCGCACCGGCAAAGCCATCCACCGGCTGACCGTCCTTGAACAGCACCACGGTCGGCAGGCTGCGAATGCCGAAGCGGGCGACGATGTCCTGTTCGATATCGCAGTTGACCTTGGCCAGCAGCAGCTCGCCCTGATAGCTCTCGGCGATCTGTTGCAGCATCGGCATCAGCGCCTTGCAGGGCGCGCACCATTCGGCCCAGAAATCCACCAGCACCGGTTTGTGGAACGAGTTCTCGATCACCGACTGGTCGAAGTCGGCGGTGCTGGCGTCGAAAATGTACGGCGTGTCCTGACTCATGGGGGATCTCGAAGAAACGTGAATGGAACAACTATAAGGTCTGGCGGGGTGTGGCTGAAAGCGGAGGAGTGAGCGGTAGATCGCTTCGCGGGCAAGCCTCGCTCCTACAAAGTAAGCGGCGTCTGTAGGAGCGAGGCTTGCCCGCGATAGACCACCACCTCATCAATCGCGCTGCGCGTGATACAGGCTCACCTCGCGAAACTCCCAGGGCTCGGCCAGGTCCGGCAGGGTCAGGGCGTGGAGCATTTCCAGGCGTCGATACAGCGGATGCTGGAAATCCTTGACCCGGGAGTCCGCCACCAGGGCCTGGCGGCCACGGCTGAGGAACTGGTCGAGCAGCGGCAGGTTGGCGCGGTCGTAGAGCACGTCGGCCACCAGGATCAGGTCGAAGCGATCCGCTTCGGCGAAAAAGTCCGTGGAGTAACTCAGTTCCACCCCGTTGAGCGCGGCGTTCGCCTGGCAGGCGGCAATGGCCAGTGGGTCCAGGTCGCAGGCCACCACCTCCAGCGCGCCGGCCTTCAGCGCGGCGATGCCGGCCACACCGGAACCGGCGCCGAAATCCAGCACCCGCTTGCCTTGCACCCACTGCGGCCGCTCGGCCAGGTAGCGCGCCAGGGCCAGGCCGCTGGCCCAGCAGAAACTCCAGTACGGCGGTTCGTGGAGAATGCGCCGGGTTTCCTCGGGGGTGAAGGCGCGGTCCATGTTGTCGGCATCGATCAGCCACAGCCGCAGTTCGGTGTCCGGCAACTCGCAGGCCACCAGCCGGGCATCGCCCAGCAGTTCGTTCAGGGCCTGTTGCAGGTCGAGCGGTGGGATCATGGTGCTTTGACGAATTGCAGCTGGCCCACGGCCTGGGTGGTGGGTTGGGTGATACGTTGCGCCGGCAGGTGCAGGATCAACTGCCCGGACTGGCTGGCGCGACCGCGCAGTTCGACCCGGGCGCCCGCTGGGAAGACATCGGGATTGAAGCGCAGGCGGAACGGCAGCACCTTGTCGTTGCCGATCAGGTTGCTGCTGGCCAGCAGGCGTTGCGGGCGGCCACGTTCGTCGATCACCAGCAACGCCAGTTCCACTTCGGCACCCGCCGGTACGCCCTGCAGGGTCCCGCTCAGTTCACGCTGGTAGGTCGGCAGGGGGCCGAGGTCGGCGGCCTCCTGGGCTTTTTTCACGCTTTGCTGGGGCGGCACGCTGGACGAGGCAGGTTTCGGGGCGTCGCTGCTGCAAGCGACCAGCAGGCTGAAAAGGCTGAGCAGAACGAGCGATCGTAGCGGCATGCGAAGCTCCAACAAGACGAAATTCCATGTGCAAAACATAATAGTCGGTCTGTATACCGTAAAGGCTATGGCTTGTCTTGCCAGTGGGATGCGCTACCATGGCCCTCCCTTTTTTTGTTGCCTGCCACCATGCACTGTCCCTTCTGCGGTGCCAACGACACCAAGGTCATCGACTCGCGTCTGGTCGCCGAAGGCGAACAGGTGCGCCGCCGGCGCGAATGCCTGGCCTGCGGTGAGCGTTTCACCACCTTCGAAACCGCTGAACTGGTGTTGCCGCGCCTGATCAAGACTGACGGCAGCCGTCAGCCCTTCGACGAAGAAAAACTCCGCGCTGGCATGCAGCGCGCCCTGGAAAAACGCCCGGTCAGCGTCGAGCGCCTGGAAGCCGCGCTGGTGCATATCAAGCACAAGCTGCGCGCCACCGGCGAGCGCGAGGTCAAGTCCCTAGTCGTCGGCGAACTGGTGATGGCCGAGCTGCAAAAGCTCGATGAAGTGGCCTATATCCGCTTCGCCTCGGTCTACCGGCGCTTCCAGGATCTCAACGAATTCCGCGAAGAGATCGACCGCCTTGCCCGCGAGCCGGGCAAAGAATGAACATCTCCCGCGAGCAGGCGGTGCTCGACGCCCACTATATGGCGCGAGCCCTGGAGCTGGCGGCCAGGGGGCGCTTCAGCACGCACCCCAACCCCCGGGTCGGTTGCGTGATCGTGCGCGACGGCCAGGTCGTCGGCGAAGGCTGGCATGTGCGGGCCGGCGAGCCCCATGCCGAAGTCCACGCCTTGCGCGCCGCCGGTGACAACGCCCGGGGTGCCACCGCCTATGTGACCCTCGAGCCCTGCAGCCACCATGGCCGGACGCCGCCGTGCGCCGATGCGCTGGTGACTGCTGGTGTGGCGCGGGTGGTGGCGGCGATGCAGGACCCCAACCCGGAAGTCGCCGGCCGCGGTCTGCAGCGCCTGGCCCAGGCGGGCATCGCCACCCATAGCGGTGTGATGGAGCAGGAAGCCCGGGTGCTCAACCAGGGGTTCCTCAAACGCATGGAACATGGCCTGCCGTTCGTGCGGGTCAAGCTGGCGATGAGCCTGGACGGGCGCACCGCCATGGCCAGCGGCGAAAGCCAGTGGATCACCGGCCCCGCCGCGCGCTCCGCGGTGCAGCGCTTGCGGGCCCAGGCCAGCGTGGTGCTGACCAGTGCCGACACGGTGCTGGCGGACAACGCCCGGCTGACGGTGCGCGCCGAGGAGTTGGGGCTGGATGCGGAACAGACTGCCCTGGCCATGAGCCGCCCACCTTTGCGCGTGTTGATCGATGGCCGCCTGCGGGTGCCCCTCGATGCGCCGTTCTTCAAGGCCGGGCCGGCGCTGGTCGCCACCTGTGCCGCGGTGGAAGAGCAATATGCCAACGGTCCGGAATGCCTGATCGTGCCGGGGGCCGACGGCCAGGTGGACTTGCGCTGGCTGCTGAGCGAGCTGGCCGCCCGTGGCGTCAACGAAGTGCTGGTGGAAGCCGGCCCGCGCCTGGCGGGGGCCTTTGCCCAGCAAGGGCTGGTGGACGAATACCAGATCTTTGTCGCCGGCAAGTTCCTTGGCTCTTCGGCGCGGCCGCTGCTCGACTGGCCGCTGGCGCGGATGAGCGAGGCGCCGCAGCTGAAAATCATCGAAATGCGCGCCGTGGGCGATGACTGGCGAGTCATTGCCATTCCTCTGCCAGCAGCGAGCGTATAATTCCGGGCTTGCGCAACGCGTGGCCCTGTTCTCGAGGAGGACTCCATGTTTACAGGCATCATCGAATCCATCGGCAGCATCCGTGCACTGACCCCCAAGGGCGGCGATGTGCGGGTGTTCGTGGAAACCGGCAAGCTCGACCTGAGCGACGTCAAGCTGGGCGACAGCATCGCGGTCAATGGCGTGTGCCTGACCGCGGTCGAGCTGCCGGGCAACGGCTTTGCTGCGGACGTCAGTCGTGAAACCCTCGACTGCACCGCCATGAACGACTTGAAAAGCGGCAGCCCGGTCAACCTGGAAAAAGCCCTGACCCCGACCACTCGCCTCGGCGGGCACCTGGTCAGCGGCCACGTCGACGGTGTCGGCGAGGTGGTTGCCCGTACCGATAACGCCCGGGCCGTGGAGTTCCGCATCCGAGCGCCGCAGGAGCTGGCCAAGTACATCGCCCATAAAGGCTCGATCACCGTCGACGGCACCAGCCTCACGGTGAACGCGGTCGATGGCGCCGAGTTCCTGCTGACCATCATTCCGCACACCCTGAGCGAAACCATCATGGCGTCGTACAAACCGGGGCGTCGGGTGAACCTCGAAGTCGACCTGCTGGCGCGTTACCTGGAGCGCCTGCTGCTGGGCGACAAGGCCGCGGAGCCTGCGAGCGGCGGTATCACCGAAAGTTTTCTGGCCGCTAACGGCTACCTCAAATCCTGAACCTCAAATTTTGAAAGAAGGGGGGTGCCGCGTGGCGCTCAACAGCATCGAAGAACTGGTTGAAGACATCCGCCAAGGCAAGATGGTCATCCTCATGGATGACGAAGACCGCGAGAACGAAGGCGACCTGATCATGGCCGCCGAGTGACCCGCTGGGCCAGGGCCATGTGCTGCTGATACCGCTGGCCCACGTGGAGAAACTCGAGCAGTTGCCCACGGCCGTCCGCC
>NZ_JBNNVU010000141.1:0-8939 GCF_050280705.1 Pseudomonas sp. NPDC089530
ATCGCCGTCAACAGCAGCGGCCAATGGACCTACACCCTGGCCAATGGCACTGATGGCGTTGCCAGTGCCGTGCAGTCGCTGAAGGCTGGCGAAAGTCATGATGAAGTGTTCAGCGTTCAGGTCAGCGATGGCCTCGGTGGCGTCGATACCCAGTTGGTGACCGTCACTGTCACCGGCAGCAACGACGCACCGGTGCTCAGCTTCACCACCGGCAATGATGCCGGCGCCGTACAGGAAGACACCACGCTCAGCATCAGTGGCCAGTTCAGCTCGACCGACATCGATCACAATGCCACCGCTACCTGGAGCATTGCCGGGGTAAATACCGGTAGCTACGGCTCAATTGCCGTCGACAGCACTGGCCTGTGGACCTACACCCTGGCCAATGGCACTGATGGCGTTGCCAGTGCAGTGCAGTCGTTGAAGGCCGGCGAAAGTCACGACGAAGTATTCAGCGTCCAGGTCAGCGACGGCCTTGGCGGCGTCGACACCCAGCTGGTGACTGTCACTGTCACCGGCAGCAACGACGCGCCGGTGCTCAGCTTCGCGACCGGCAATGATGCAGGCGCCGTGCAGGAAGACACCACGCTCAGCGTCAGCGGCCAGTTCAACTCGACCGACATCGATCACAATGCCACCGCTACCTGGAGCATTGCCGGGGTAAATACCGGCACCTACGGCTCAATTGCCGTAGACAGCACTGGCCAGTGGACCTACACCCTGGCCAATGGCACTGATGGCGTCGCCAGTGCCGTCCAATCGCTGAAGGCCGGCGAAAGTCATGATGAAGTATTCAGCGTCCAGGTCAGCGATGGCCTTGGCGGTGTCGACACCCAGCTGGTCACTGTCACCGTCACTGGCAGCAACGATCGGCCAACGCTGGCCATTGCCGACACCGCCGGCGCCATGAACGAAGGCAACGGCGCGGCAACACTGAGCGACAGCAGTGCCCTGAGCTTTGCCGATGTGGACAACACCGACACGGTGACCGTATCGCAGACTGCCAACGGCGACATCGCCTGGAGCGGCGGCACGCTCAATGCGGGCGTGGCTTCGGCACTGGTGGCCGGTTTCTCGGTCGATCAGAACAGTTGGGACTACAGCACCAGCCAGAACCTCGACTTCCTCAGTGCGGGTGAAACCATCACCTTCTCGTACAAGGTGGTCGCTACCGACGATAGTGGCGCGGCAAATGCTGCCTCGGCGACGCAGACCGTGACTATCACCCTCACCGGCACCAACGATCAGCCAACGCTGACCATTGCCGACACTGCCGGGGCGATGAACGAAGGCAACGGCGCGGCAACACTGAGCGACAGCGGTGCCCTGAGCTTTACCGATCTGGACAGCAACGACTTGGTGACCGTGTCGCAGACCGCCAACGGCGACATCGCCTGGAGCGGCGGCACGCTCAATGCGGCCTTGGCCTCGGCACTGGTGGCTGGCTTTTCAGTCGATCAGGGCAGCTGGGACTACAGCAGCAACCAGAACCTCGACTTCCTCGGCGCGGGTGAAACCATCACCTTCTCGTACAAGGTGGTCGCCACCGATGACAGTGGCGCGGCTAACGCGGCTTCGGCGACGCAGACCGTGACTATCACCATTACGGGTAGTAATGACGCGCCCGTGCTGAACTTCGCAACCGGCAACGATGCCGGCGCGGTGCAGGAAGACACTACTCTCAGCGTCAGCGGCCAATTCAGCTCAGCCGACATCGATCACAACGCCAGCGCTACCTGGAGCATTGCCGGGGCAAATACCGGCAGCTACGGCTCGATCGCCGTCGACAGCACCGGCCAATGGACCTACACCCTGGCCAACGGCACCGACGGCGTTGCCAGTGCCGTGCAGTCGCTGAAGGCCGGCGAAAGCCATGATGAGGTGTTCAGCGTCCAGGTCAGCGACGGCCTCGGCGGCGTGGACACCCAACTGGTCACCGTCACTGTCACTGGCAGCAATGACGCGCCGGTACTTAGCTTCGCAACCGGCAATGATGCCGGCGCTGTGCAGGAGGACACCTCCCTCAGCATCAGTGGTCAGTTCAGCTCGACCGACATCGATCACGCTGCCACGGCCACCTGGTCCATCAATGGTTCGCCAGCTGGAACCTACGGCTCAATCGCCGTCGACAGCAGCGGCCAATGGACCTACACCCTGGCTAACGGCACCGATGGTGTTGCCAGTGCCGTGCAGTCACTGAAGGCTGGCGAAAGCCATGATGAAGTGTTCAGCGTGCAGGTCAGCGATGGCCTTGGCGGTGTCGACACCCAGCTGGTCACTGTCACCGTCACTGGCAGCAACGATCGGCCAACGCTGGCCATTGCCGACACCGCCGGCGCCATGAACGAAGGCAACGGCGCGGCAACACTGAGCGACAGCGGTGCCCTGAGCTTTGCCGATGTGGACAACACCGACACGGTGACCGTATCGCAGACTGCCAACGGTGACATCGCCTGGAGCGGCGGCACACTCAATGCGGGCGTGGCTTCGGCACTGGTGGCCGGTTTCTCGGTCGATCAGAACAGTTGGGACTACAGCACCAGCCAGAACCTCGACTTCCTCGGTGCGGGTGAAACCATCACCTTCTCGTACAAGGTGGTCGCTACCGACGATAGTGGCGCGGCAAATGCTGCCTCGGCGACGCAGACCGTGACTATCACCCTCACCGGCACCAACGATCAGCCAACGCTGACCATTGCCGACACTGCCGGGGCGATGAACGAAGGCAACGGCGTGGCAACACTGAGCGACAGCGGTGCCCTGAGCTTTACCGATCTGGACAGCAACGACTTGGTGACCGTGTCGCAGACCGCCAACGGCGACATCGCCTGGAGCGGCGGCACGCTCAATGCGGGCCTAGCCTCGGCACTGGTGGCTGGCTTTTCAGTCGATCAGGACAGCTGGGACTACAGCAGCAACCAGAACCTCGACTTCCTCGGTGCAGGTGAAACCATCACCTTCTCGTACAAGGTGGTCGCCACCGATGACAGTGGCGCGGCTAATGCGGCTTCGGCGACGCAGACCGTGACCATCACCATTACAGGTAGTAATGACGCGCCCGTGCTGAACTTCGCAACCGGCAACGATGCCGGCGCGGTGCAGGAAGACACTACTCTCAGCGTCAGCGGCCAATTCAGCTCAGCCGACATCGATCACGCTGCCACTGCGGCCTGGACTATCAATGGTTCGCCAACTGGAACCTACGGTTCTATAGCGGTGGACAGCAGCGGCCAATGGACCTACACCCTGGCCAATGGCACCGATGGCGTCGCCAGTGCAGTGCAGTCGCTGAAGGTTGGCGAAAGTCACAACGAGGTGTTCAGCGTACAGGTCAGCGACGGCCTAGGCGGCGTCGACACCCAACTGGTGACCGTCACCGTCACCGGCAGCAACGACGCACCGGTACTCAGCTTTGCCGCCGGCAACGATGTCGGCACGGTGCAGGAAGACACTACCCTCAGCATCAATGGTCAGTTCAGCTCGACCGACATCGATCACAATGCCACCGCTACCTGGAGCATTGCCGGGGCAAGTACCGGCAGCTACGGCTCAATCGCCGTCGACAGCACTGGCCTGTGGACCTACACCCTGGCCAATGGCACTGATGGCGTTGCCAGTGCAGTGCAGTCGCTGAAGGCTGGCGAAAGCCATGACGAAGTGTTCAGCGTCCAGGTCAGCGATGGCCTCGGCGGCGTCGACACCCAACTGGTGACCGTCACTGTCAGCGGCAGCAACGACGCGCCGGTGCTGAGCTTCGCAACAGGCAACGATTTCGGCGCGGTACAGGAAGACACTACGCTCAGCATCAGTGGCCAGTTCAACTCGACCGACATCGATCACAATGCCACCGCTACCTGGAGCATTGCCGGGGCAAGTACCGGCAGCTACGGCTCGATCGCCGTCGACAGTACCGGCCAGTGGACCTACACCCTGGCCAATGGCACCGATGGCGTTGCCAGTGCGGTGCAATCGCTGAAAGCCGGCGAGACTCATGATGAGGTGTTCAGCGTTCAGGTCAGCGATGGCCTTGGCGGCGTCGACACCCAACTGGTCACCGTCACTGTCACCGGTAGCAACGACGCACCGGTGCTCAGTTTTGCCACCGGCAATGATGTAGGTGC
Organism: Pseudomonas sp. NPDC089530; assembly: GCF_050280705.1. NCBI lineage: Bacteria > Pseudomonadati > Pseudomonadota > Gammaproteobacteria > Pseudomonadales > Pseudomonadaceae > Pseudomonas > Pseudomonas sp. NPDC089530. Next base: position 4,122 of record NZ_JBNNVU010000141.1, read on the forward strand.
CGTGCAGGAAGACACCACCCTTAGCGTCAGTGGTCAGTTCAGCTCGACCGACATCGATCACGCTGCCACCGCGACCTGGAGCATCGCCGGGGCAAATACCGGCACCTACGGCTCAATCGCCGTCGACAGCAGCGGCCAATGGACCTACACCCTGGCTAACGGCACCGATGGTGTTGCCAGTGCCGTGCAGTCACTGAAGGCCGGCGAAAGCCATGATGAGGTGTTCAGCGTACAGGTCAGCGACGGCCTAGGCGGCGTCGACACCCAACTGGTGACCGTCACCGTCACCGGCAGCAACGATGCACCGGTACTCAGTTTCGCCACCGGCAACGATGTCGGCGCTGTGCAGGAAGACACTACCCTCAGCATCAATGGTCAGTTCAGCTCGACCGACATCGATCACAACGCCACGGCCATCTGGTCCATCAATGGCTCGCCAGCTGGAACCTACGGCTCGATCGCCGTGGACAGCACTGGCCTGTGGACCTACACCCTGGCCAATGGCACCGATGGCGTCGCCAGTGCAGTGCAGTCGCTGAAAGCCGGCGAAAGTCATGATGAAGTATTCAGCGTCCAGGTCAGCGACGGCCTTGGCGGCGTCGACACCCAACTGGTGACCGTCACTGTCACCGGCAGCAACGATGCGCCAGTGCTCAGCTTCGCCACCGGCAATGATGCCGGCGCTGTGCAGGAAGATACCTCCCTCAGCGTCAGTGGCCAATTCAGCTCGACCGACATCGATCACGCTGCCACTGCCACCTGGAGCATTGCCGGGGCAAATACCGGCAGCTACGGCTCAATCGCCGTGGACAGCGCAGGCCAGTGGACCTACACCCTGGCCAACGGTACTGATGGCGTCGCCAGTGCGGTGCAGTCATTGAAGGCGGGAGAAAGTCACAATGAAGTATTCAGCGTCCAGGTCAGCGATGGCCTTGGTGGCGTCGACACCCAACTGGTGACTGTCACCGTCACCGGCACCAACGATGCGCCGGTACTCAGCTTCGCAACGGGCAATGATGCCGGCGCGGTACAGGAAGACACCATCCTCAGCGTCAGTGGCCAATTCAACTCGGCCGACATCGATCACAACGCCACTACGGCCTGGACTATCAATGGTTCGCCAACTGGAACCTACGGCTCGATCGACGTCGACAGCAGCGGCCAATGGACCTACACCCTGGCCAACGGTATCGATGGCGTTGCCAGTGCCGTGCAGTCACTGAAGGCAGGCGAGACTCACAACGAGGTGTTCAGCGTTCAGGTCAGCGATGGCCTCGGCGGCGTCGATACCCAGTTGGTCACTGTCACCGTCACCGGCAGCAATGACGCGCCAGTGCTTAGCTTCGCGACCGGTAATGATGCCGGCGCTGTACAGGAAGACACCACGCTCAGCATCGGTGGCCAGTTCAGCTCGACCGATATCGATCACAATGCCACCGCTACCTGGAGCATTGCCGGGGCAAGTACCGGCAGCTACGGCTCGATCGCCGTCGACAGTACCGGCCAGTGGACCTATACCCTGGCCAATGGCACCGATGGCGTTGCCAGTGCGGTGCAGTCGCTAAAGGCTGGCGAAAGCCATGACGAAGTGTTCAGCGTGCAAGTCAGCGATGGCCTTGGCGGTGTCGATACCCAGTTGGTCACTGTCACCGTCTCTGGTAGCAACGATGCGCCGGTGCTGAGTTTCGTGACCGGCAACGATGTCGGCGCCGTACAGGAAGACACCACCCTCAGCGTCAGCGGCCAATTCAGCTCGACCGACATCGATCACAGTGCCACCGCTGCCTGGAGCATTGCCGGGGTAAATACCGGCACCTATGGCTCAATCGCCGTCGACAGCACCGGCCAATGGACCTACACCCTGGCCAACGGTGCTGATGGCGTCGCCAGTGCCGTGCAGTCACTGAAGGCCGGCGAAAGCCATGATGAGGTGTTCAGCGTCCAGGTCAGCGACGGCCTAGGCGGCGTCGACACCCAGCTGGTGACCGTCACCGTCACCGGCAGCAACGATGCACCGGTACTCAGTTTCGCCACCGGCAACGATGTCGGCGCTGTGCAGGAAGACACCACGCTCAGCGTCAGTGGCCAGTTCAGCTCGACCGATATCGACCACGCGGCCACCGCGGCCTGGTCCATCAATGGTTCGCCAGCTGGAACTTACGGTTCTATAGCGGTGGACAGCACCGGCCAGTGGACTTACACCCTGGCCAACGGTACCGATGGTGTTGCCAGTGCAGTGCAGTCGCTAAAGGCCGGCGAAAGTCATAACGAGGTGTTCAGCGTGCAGGTCAGCGATGGCCTCGGCGGTGTCGACACCCAGCTGGTGACCGTCACTGTTACCGGTAGCAACGACGCTCCTGTGCTCAGCTTCGCGACCGGCAACGATATCGGCGCCGTACAGGAAGACACCACCCTCAGCGTCAGTGGACAGTTCAACTCGACCGATATCGATCACGCTGCCACCGCCACCTGGAGCATTGCCGGGGTAAATACCGGCACCTATGGCTCAATCGCCGTCGACAGCACCGGCCAATGGACCTACACCCTGGCCAACGGTACTGATGGCGTCGCCAGTGCCGTGCAGTCGCTGAAAGCCGGCGAAAGTCATGATGAAGTATTCAGCGTCCAGGTCAGCGACGGCCTTGGCGGCGTCGACACCCAACTGGTGACCGTCACTGTCACCGGCAGCAACGATGCGCCAGTGCTCAGCTTCGCCACCGGCAATGATGCCGGCGCCGTGCAGGAAGATACCTCCCTCAGCGTCAGTGGCCAATTCAGCTCAACCGACATAGATCACGCTGCCACTGCCACCTGGAGTATTGCCGGAGCAAATACCGGCGCCTTCGGCTCGATCGCCGTGGACAGTACCGGCCAGTGGACCTACACCCTGGCCAATGGCACTGATGGCGTCGCCAGTGCGGTGCAATCACTGAAAGCTGGCGAAAGTCACGACGAAGTATTCAGTGTCCAGGTCAGCGACGGCCTTGGCGGCGTCGACACCCAACTGGTGACCGTCACCGTCACCGGCAGCAACGATGCACCGGTACTCAGTTTCGCCACCGGCAACGATGTCGGCGCTGTGCAGGAAGACACCACGCTCAGCGTCAGTGGCCAGTTCAGCTCGACCGACATCGATCACAACGCCACTGCGGCCTGGACTATCAATGGTTCGCCAACTGGAACCTACGGTTCGATCGCCGTGGACAGCACTGGCCAGTGGACCTACACCCTGGTCAACGGTACCGATGGCGTCGCCAGTGCCGTGCAATCGTTGAAGGCTGGCGAAAGTCACGACGAAGTATTCAGTGTCCAGGTTAGCGATGGCCTTGGTGGCGTCGACACCCAACTGGTAACCGTCACTGTCACCGGCAGCAACGATGCGCCAGTGCTCAGCTTCGCCACCGGCAATGATGCCGGCGCGGTACAGGAAGACACCACCCTCAGCGTCAGTGGCCAATTCAGCTCAACCGACATCGATCACGCTGCCACTGCCACCTGGAGTATTGCCGGAGCAAATACCGGCACCTATGGCTCAATCGCCGTCGACAGCACCGGCCAGTGGACCTACACCCTGGTCAACGGTACCGATGGCGTCGCCAGTGCGGTGCAATCACTGAAGGCTGGCGAAAGTCACGACGAAGTGTTCAGCGTCCAGGTCAGCGATGGCCTCGGCGGCGTCGACACCCAGCTGGTGACCGTTACTGTCACCGGCACCAACGACGCCGCTGTGCTGTCCGCTGGCATCGCCAACCTCACCGAGACCAATGTCGCCGCCGATATCTCTACCGCCGGCACCCTGACCATCAGCGATGTCGACAGCGCCGCGACCTTCGTCGCCCAGACCAACACCGCCGGCAGCTACGGCAAGTTCTCCATCGGCACGGGCGGTGCCTGGAGCTACGTCGCCGACTCCGCGCACAACGAGTTCGCCGCCGGCACCACCTACACCGACACCTTCGCGGTGAGCAGTGCCGATGGCACCCTCTCCTCGGTCACCGTGCATATCCTCGGGACCAACGACGCCGCTGTGCTGTCCGCTGGCATCGCCAACCTCACCGAGACCAATGTCGCCGCCGATATCTCTACCGCCGGCACCCTGACCATCAGCGATGTCGACAGCGCCGCGACCTTCATCGCCCAGACCAACACCGCCGGCAGCTACGGCAAGTTCTCCATCGGCACGGGCGGTGCCTGGAGCTACGTCGCCGATTCCGCGCACAACGAGTTCGCCGCCGGCACCACCTACACCGACACCTTCGCGGTGAGCAGTGCCGATGGCACCCTCTCCTCGGTCACCGTGCATATCCTCGGGACCAACGACGCCGCCGTGCTGTCCGCTGGCATCGCCAACCTCACCGAGACCGATATCTCCGCCGATATCTCCACCGCCGGCACACTGACCATCAGCGATGTTGACAGCGCCGCGACCTTCATCGCCCAGACCAACACCGCCGGCAGCTACGGCAAGTTCTCCATCGGCACGGGCGGTGCCTGGACCTATGTCGCCGACTCCGCACACAACGAGTTCGCCGCCGGCACCACCTACACCGACACCTTCGCGGTGAGCAGTGCCGATGGCACCCTCACCTCGGTCACTGTGCATATCGCCGGCAGCAACGACTCGCCGACTATCACCTCCAACGGCGCCGGTGCGACGGCTTCGGTCAGCGTCGCGGAGAACACCACGGCCGTCACGACGGTGACGGCGAGCGATGCCGATCTGCCGGCGCAGACGCTGAACTACAGCATCGTCGGCGGGGCGGATGCTGCGAAATTCTCGATCGTTTCAGGCACAGGCGTGCTGAGCTTTGTCTCTGC
>NZ_JBNNVU010000142.1:0-8813 GCF_050280705.1 Pseudomonas sp. NPDC089530
GCCAACTTTGCCCTGAGCCCGGGGATATCGAATGGGCCTGGGACGGCCGTCAGCTGTGGCTGCTGCAATACCGCCCTCCCGCGAAGGGTCTGGCCTTCTTCGCTCGGTGTATTGAGGTGCTGTTTCAAATTCACGTTGTCGCTCACGGGTGCTGTTCCACTCACTAAAGTCTCGGTCATCATCGTCACGCGGCCACCCCCTCTCCGTCCCCTGTTACCAGGCTCTTGTAACGCTCGGTAAAGAACTCACGAACGTTGGCGCACTGTGCTTCCGTATCTTCCAAACGATTGAAGTGGGCGCGAAACTCCCTGGCGCCCGGCAGGGTTGCGAGATACCAGCCCACATGCTTGCGAGCAATGCGTACGCCCATGACATCCCCATAGAAGGCATGCAGCGCGGCCAGATGCTCAAGCAGAATACGTTCCACCTCGAACAGCTCCGGTGCCGGCAGGGTTTGTCCGGTACGCAGGAAATGCTCGATTTCACGAAAAATCCATGGCCGCCCCTGGGCGGCCCGGCCGATCAACAGCCCGTCGGCACCGGTCGCGTCGAGGACGTGGCGGGCCTTGGCGGGCGAGTCGATATCGCCGTTGGCGAAGACCGGGATCGACACCGCCTGCTTGATCGCGGCAATGGTGTCGTACTCGGCTTCACCGGTGTACAGATCGGCCCGGGTCCGACCATGGACCGCCAATGCCGTGATACCAGCCTGTTCGGCGATCTTCGCCACCGTCAGGCCGTTCTTGTTCTCCCGGTCCCAACCGGTCCGGATCTTCAGGGTGACCGGCACATCGACTGCAGCCACCACGGCGTGCAGGATCTCGTTCACCAACGCTTCATCTTTCAGTAACGCGGAGCCGGCGGCCTTGTTGCAGACCTTCTTCGCCGGACAACCCATGTTGATATCAATAATCTGTGCGCCCAACTCGACGTTGGCGCGGGCGGCATCCGCCAGCATCTGCGCATCGCCACCGGCGATCTGTACCGAGCGCGGCTCGGGATCGCCTTCGTGGATCATGCGCAGGCGCGATTTGCGACTGTTCCACAAACTCATGTCGCTGGTGACCATTTCCGAGACTACAAGGCCTGCACCCAACCGCTTGCAAAGCTGACGAAAGGGCTGGTCGGTGACACCCGCCATCGGGGCGAGAATCAAGCCGTTGTGCAATGTATATGGGCCGATGCGTACCGCCGACATAGGACTTCCCTGTTGTGGGGCCGGATCATGAGAGTTCGAAAAAGGGTTGGCATGATACCCGCTCTCGATGACCGGATAAAGGCTGAATTGGATAAAATCTGAACAGCTGTCCGGTTATTGCCAAGGGTTCGGCCCGGCGGGCAGCCGCCGGAAAACCACCGTCAATCCAGCGTAGCCTCTGGTCGGATGGTGCGTTTCACTCGGGGGAATGGAAGCTCAGGCTGTAATTGACCGCCTTGGGGCCTGGGTCGAGGATATCCAGCGCGATATGGATCGGTGTCTGCGGCGGCATTTCCGCCACGCCTTCGAGTTCGCCCTTGACGTACTCGCCGGGTTTGAAGCGACGACTGGCGATCAGGTGACCATTGAGGTCGGCGAAACGCAGTTCCAGCAGCGGGAAGGGCTGGGAGAACGGCGCGCGGTTGTAGATGATCGCGTCCACCACCAGGGCGCCACTGAAGTCCGGATGGCTGCGCACCACCAGGTTGCTGCTCTTGATGCGGCCGATATCGACCTTCGAGGGCACCGTGCAGCCGATTTCCGGGCACAGTTGCTGGAACCAGGGGCGGTACTGGTCCTGGCGTGCCAGTTCATCGAAGTGATAGGCAATGTACTGGCCCGCCAGGCCGGCGGTGGCCAGCAGGATCAACAGGCTCCAGAGCAGGCGACGCCCCCAGGGGGAGCGGCGTTTCTGCCAGTCCAGGTGGATCGGATCGTCTTCCAGGTCCAGCAGCGCGGCCTCTGGTGTCTCGGGCTCGGCGCGGCTGCGCTTGTTGCGCGGCGCCGGGCTCGCGGGCGGCTCGATCTCGGCGTGAGTGTCGGCCGTCAGGGGCGAATGCATGGGTTCCAGGTCGTCGTCCAGGTGCAGGGAAGGCGCCTTGGGCTCGTCGTCCAGGTCATCCAGGTTGAAGGACAGCGACGGTTCGGTGCGTTCGGGCCTGCCGGCGTTGGCTGAAGGCTGCGGCGGCTCGGGATGTTCGTCGAGCTCGTCGCTGGCCCCCGGCGGCTGGCTGAACAGGCTGTCGGGCCAGTGTTCCTCTTCGGCGTCGGGCTGGTCGCGGCGGGCGCTGAGGCTGTCTTCCCGGGGCGCGCGTTCCTGGCCAAAGGTCTTGGCCGGCTGGATTTCCCGCTGTTCGAGCTTGGCCAGTTCCTCGTCCAGGTCGAGGTTGTCCAGATCGAGCTCGGTAGCGCTCCACTGCTTCTGGCTGATGGCCCGCTGCGGCGGCGGTGTCGACGGTCGCTCGGCCGCCGGTGCGGGAGGCGTTGCGGGCGCAGTCTTGCCCGCGCGTTGCTCAAGCAATTGGCGGGCGGCGTTGAACACTTGCAGGCATGAACCGCAGCGCACCACGCCACGGGCCACGCTCAATTGAGCGTGGCTGACGCGGAAGCTGGTCTGGCAATGCGGACACTGGGTGACGAAACTGTCGGTCATGCGGCGATCCGGTTCATACAGGCGGCCATTCTAGCGCCGACGGCCGGTGATGCGTACCCAGCCATCGAGATTGGCAATCGGATCCAGCTCGAAGTCCCGGGCATAGGCGGCCGCCACTTCTTCGCCCTGTTCGGCGAGGATGCCCGACAGCGCCAGGCGTCCGCCGCTCTTGACCAGCGTGGACAGTTGCGGCGCCAGGGACACCAGCGGGCCGGCGAGAATATTGGCGACCAGCACATCGGCCTGGACCTGCGGCAGGTCTTCCGGCAGATAGAGCGGGAACAGTGCTTCGGCGATGTTGTTGCGCCCGGCGTTGTCGCGGGAGGCTTCCAGGGCCTGCACGTCGATATCGGTACCCACCGCCTGCTTGGCGCCCAGCAGCAGGGCGGCGATCGCCAGGATGCCGGAGCCGCAACCGAAGTCCAGCACGTTGCAGTCTTTGAGGTCCTGGCCGTCGAGCCACTCCAGGCACAAGGCGGTGGTCGGGTGAGTGCCGGTGCCGAAGGCCAGGCCCGGATCGAGCAGCAGGTTGACTGCGTCCGGCTCGGGGGCGGCGTGCCAGCTCGGGACGATCCACAGGCGCCGGCCGAAGCGCATCGGCTGGAAGTTGTCCATCCAGCTGCGTTCCCAGTCCTGGTCTTCGATCACTTCGCTGTGATGTTCGGGCAGCGGGCTGCCGGTCAGCAATTCGAGGTGGGCCAGCACGCTGGCGGCCTCGGTGCCACCTTCGAACAGGGCCAGCAGGTGAGTGTGATTCCACAGCGGGGTGGTGTTGAGTTCCGGTTCGAAGATCGGCTGATCCTCGGCGTCCATGAAGGTCACCGAAACGGCGCCGACTTCGAGAAAAGCGTCTTCGTAGGTTTCGGCTTGTTCTGGGCTGATGGCGAGACGGACTTGCAGCCAAGGCATGGCGGGCACCTTTGAAATATGTAATGTGCAGCCTAGCGGGCCGCAAGAAGCGCGCAAGTTTACGCGAGCAGGGCGCAGAAGACGACAGCCCGGCGCGGCAAAGCTGCCGGGGTATTCTGCAGAAACGACAAGGCCGCTCGAAAGCGGCCTTGTCGGGTTCCGGTTGCAGCTTAGTGCTGGCCAGACAGCTTGTGCTCGAGGTAGTGAATGTTCACGCCCCCTTTGCAGAAGCCTTCGTCGCGGGTCAGGTCGCGGTGCAGCGGGATGTTGGTCTTGATCCCGTCGACCACGATTTCGTCCAGCGCATTGCGCATGCGCGCCATGGCTTCCTCACGGGTGGCCCCGTAAGTGATCAGCTTGCCGATCAACGAGTCGTAGTTCGGTGGAACCGCGTAACCGCTGTACAGGTGCGAGTCGACGCGCACGCCGTTGCCGCCCGGAGCATGGAAATGCTTGACCGTGCCTGGGCTTGGCATGAAGGTTTTCGGGTCTTCGGCGTTGATCCGGCATTCCAGGGCATGGCCACGGATGACCACGTCCTTCTGGGAGATCGACAGCTTGTTGCCAGCGGCGATGCTCAGCATCTCCTTGACGATGTCGACGCCAGTGACCATTTCCGATACCGGGTGCTCTACCTGCACGCGAGTATTCATCTCGATGAAGTAGAAACGGCCGTTCTCGTACAGGAACTCGAAGGTACCGGCACCGCGGTAGCCGATATCGATGCACGCCTTGACGCAGCGGGCGAAGACTTCCTGGCGAGCGGTTTCGTCGATGCCCGGAGCCGGTGCTTCTTCCAGCACCTTCTGGTGACGACGCTGCAGGGAGCAGTCGCGGTCGCCCAGGTGGATCGCGTTACCCTGGCCGTCGGACAGCACCTGGACTTCCACGTGACGTGGGTTGGTCAGGAACTTCTCCAGGTAGACCATCGGGTTGCCGAACGCCGCGCCCGCTTCGGAGCGGGTCAGCTTGGCCGAGGCGATCAGGTCTTCTTCCTTGTGCACCACGCGCATGCCGCGACCACCGCCGCCGCCAGCGGCCTTGATGATCACCGGGTAGCCGACTTCACGGCCGATGCGCAGCGCGGTTTCCTCGTCTTCCGGCAGCGGGCCGTCGGAACCGGGAACCGTAGGTACGCCGGCGGCGATCATGGCGTGCTTGGCCGATACCTTGTCGCCCATCAGGCGAATGGTCTCGGCTTTCGGGCCGATGAAGGCGAAACCGGAGTTCTCGACCTGTTCGGCGAAGTCGGCGTTTTCCGCGAGGAAGCCGTAGCCTGGGTGGATGGCGGTGGCGCCAGTCACTTCGGCGGCCGCGATGATCGCCGGAATGTGCAGGTAGGAGTGCGCGGCGGAGGCCGGGCCGATGCAGACGGATTCGTCTGCCAGACCCAGGTGCATCAGTTCCTTGTCGGCCTTGGAGTAAACGGCGACGGTCTTGATACCCATCTCTTTGCAGGCACGCAGGATCCGCAGGGCGATTTCACCGCGGTTGGCGATCAGAACTTTTTCCAACTTCGCAGACATCGTTGGCTCTCCGCGGTTCAAACGATGGTGAACAGCGGTTGGTCGTACTCAACCGGCTGGCCGTCTTCGACGAGGATGGATTCGATCACACCGCTGGTTTCGGCTTCGATGTGGTTCATCATCTTCATGGCTTCGACGATGCACAGGGTGTCGCCTTTCTTCACGCTCTGGCCGACTTCAACGAAGGCTGGCGAGGTTGGCGAGGATTTGCGGTAGAAGGTGCCGACCATCGGCGAACGGGCAACGGTGCCGTTCAGCGCTGGAGCAGCAGGCGCTGCTGCTGGAGCGGCAGCGGCGGCCGGAGCAGCGGCAGCAGGTGCGGCAACCGGGGCAGCCATTGGTGCTGGTGCGTAGTACTGCTGGGCTGGAGTCTTGCTGTGACGGCTGATGCGTACGGACTCTTCGCCTTCCTTGATCTCCAGCTCGTCAATGCCGGACTCTTCCAGCAGTTCGATCAGTTTCTTGACTTTACGGATATCCATGAATCATCAACTCCCAGGGGTCGGTCAGGGGCGTTTAGCTTGTTGTTCAAGCTGCTCTAGCGCGGCCTCCAGGGCCAGTCGGTAACCGCTGGCGCCAAGGCCGCAGATCACTCCCACCGCAACGTCGGAAAAGTAGGAGTGATGGCGGAAAGGTTCGCGTTTGTGCACGTTGGACAAATGCACTTCGATGAATGGGATGCTCACCGCCAGCAGCGCGTCACGTAATGCGACACTTGTATGCGTAAAAGCTGCTGGATTGATCAGAATGAAGTCCACGCCTTCATCGCGGGCGGCGTGGATACGGTCGATCAATTCGTACTCGGCATTGCTTTGCAGGTAGAGCAAATGGTGGCCGGCCTCGCGGGCTCGACGCTCCAGGTCCTGGTTGATCTCGGCCAGGGTCACTGCGCCGTAGACGCCCGGTTCGCGGGTGCCGAGCAGGTTGAGGTTGGGTCCGTGAAGAACCAGTAGCGTCGCCATCTGCCGTTCCTTGTTATCGCGCAGTGATTAGAGTGTGCCGTTATCAGAACCCGGCGACTATGCCGCAAAGCCTTTGTGACTGTCCAGTTCTCTGCAATAGGCAGCATGATGACCGATGTTTACCTAAAATATGTGACCAACTGACTAAATCCGGTCATTTGCCGCGGCAATGCGCTCGGCGAAGTCCGCAGCGCTGATTTCGCCGACAACCCGGACATCGGCACGTTCGACGCCGTCTTTGCCGAAGAACATCAGCGCCGGCGGGCCGAACAGTTGGTAGCGATCCAGCAGGGCGCGCTGTTCGCGGTCGCTGGCGGTGATATCGAAGCGGATCAGGCGATAATCCTGCAGGCGTTCGACGACCTGGCTGTCGTTGAGCACCTCGCGTTCGATGACTTTGCAACTGATGCACCAGTCGGCGTACCAGTCGAGGAGCAATGGCACGCCCGCGCGGCGGGCATCGGCCAGGGCCTGATCGAGTTGGCCCGGGGTGGTGATGGTCTGCCATTGGCCAGTAGCGGTTTTCTCGGGGCTTTTGGCGATACTCGCGACAGGGGGACGGGCGAGGGGGCTGAATGGATCGGTCTGGCCGCTGAAGGCGCCATACCAGCAGGCCAGGGCATAAAACAGCAGGAACAGGCCGAGCAGCTGCGCCAGGCGGGCGCGGGGTGCCTTGTAGATAAACTCCAGGGCGCCGAGGAACAGGCCGACACCGGCCGCCAGCGCGCCAATCAGCAGCAGGCTGACCTGGCCCGGCAGGACCCGGCTCAGCAGGCCGATCGCCAGGCCGAGCAACAGCACGCCGATGGCGTTCTTCACATAGACTAGCCAGGGCCCGCTCTTCGGCAGCCAGGCCGCGCCGCCGGTGGCCACCAGCAACAGCGGCGCGCCCATGCCCAGGCCGAGGGCGAACAGTTTCAGCGCGCCGCCCAGGGCATCGCCGCTGGCGCTGATATAAAGCAGGGCTCCCGCCAGCGGCGCCGACACGCAGGGCGATACCAGCAGGCTGGACACCACCCCGAGCATCGCCGCGCCCCACAGCGAGCCGCCTTCGGTGCGCCCGGCGATGCTTTCCAGGCGCTGGCTGATGAAGCGTGGCAGCTTCAGCTCGAAGACATCGAACATCGCCAGGGCGAACAGGGCGAAGAACAGCGCAAAGGGCACCAGCACCCAGGCCGATTGCAGGCGCGCCTGCAGGTTGAGCTGGGCGCCGAACAGGCCCATCAGGGCGCCGAGCAGGGCGAAACAGGCGGCCATCGGCAGCACATAGGCCAGGGACAGGTTGAAGCCGCGCCAGCCGCCGACCTGCCCCTTGAGGACCACGCCGGAAAGAATCGGCAGCATCGGCAGCACGCAGGGGGTGAACGTCAGGCCGATGCCGGCGAGGAAGAACAGCGCCAGTTCGCGCCAGCTCCAGCCACTCTGTTGAGGATTGCCGGTGGCGTCGGCGGCATTCGGCGCGGGGGCTGCGCCGTCGATCGACAAACGCTCGGTTTCCGGTGGGTAACACAGGCCTTTATCGGCGCAGCCCTGGTAGGTCACGGCCAGGGTGAAGGCCCGTTGCTCCGCGTCGTTGCGCGGCAGCTCGACATCGACGATGCCGTGGTAGACCTCGACGTCGCCGAAGAACTCGTCGTGTTTCTGTTCGCCCTGGGGCAGTTGCGCGGCGCCCAGGGCGATGCCGGTCGGCTCGGTACGGAACTGGAAGCGGTGGCGGTAGAGGTAGTAACCCTCGGTGGCGACGAAGCGCAGCTTGATCGATTGTGGGGTGCTCTGCACCAGGCTCAACTGGAACGCTTCGCGTACCGGCAGGAAGTCGGCGCTGTTGTTGATCGAGCCCAGGGTCGGGCTGGGGCGACTGTCCAGCAGCCCGGCGGCGGCCGCAGGCAGGGCAAGGATAAACAGCATCAGGCAAAGCAGGCGACGCATGGCAATCTCACGAATCGAAGGTGTGCGCATGATAGCGGAGAGCGCGCATTCCTGTAGCCGCTGCCGAGCTTGCGAGGCTGCGATCGAGGACGTAGTCCTCGCTAAACCGGTCTATGCGGTTTGCCTGAAAGAGCGCATAGGCAGGTTTTGCGGCCGCTGCGCGCCCGATCGCAGCCTCGCAAGCTCGGCAGCGGCTACACGCTAGACGCGGAACGCCTGCACCGCGGTATGCAACTGCCCGCCCAGGGCCAGCAGGTTCTCGCCTTGTTCGCGGCCTTCGCCGATGCGTTGCAGGTTATCCCCGCCCAACTGATGGATGCGCTCGCTGTGGTCGCGGATTTCGCTGACGGCGCCGCTTTGCTGGGCGGTGACATCGGCGATGCGCACGGCGGTGTCGGAAATGGTCTGGATCGCCCCGACGATTTCATCCAGCGCCCCATCGGCGGCCTGGGCCTGGCTGGCGGTGGCCTCTGCATGCTCGACCTGGGCGCGCATGCCCTCCACCGATTGCCGGGCGGCGCTCTGCAGGCCGGCGATCAGGGTCTGGATTTGCGCGGTGGCGCCGGCGGTGCGTTGCGCCAGGGAGCGGACTTCCTCGGCGACCACGGCAAAACCGCGGCCCATTTCCCCGGCCCGCGCGGCTTCGATGGCGGCGTTCAGCGCCAGCAGGTTGGTCTGGTCGGCAATGGAGCGGATCACCGTGAGCACGCCGCCGATGGTCGCCGACTCTTCGGCCAACTGCTCGATCATCTGCGCATTGCCCTGTACCTCGCCGACCAGGGCATGCCTCGATTGCTCGCGATGGTCGTTAACGATGACCGTGTACTGGCTGGATAAACACGACGTTTTCAAGACCA
>NZ_JBNNVU010000143.1:0-8687 GCF_050280705.1 Pseudomonas sp. NPDC089530
GACAGGCGCGGCCAGAACGCCGCCGCGGCACTGAGCAGGGAACCGGCGGCGAGCAACTGGCGGCGCAGCGGATCGGACGGCTCGTCGTTATTGGCTCAAACGCCCTAAGGTCTCGAAAGTCTTGTTCTCATAAGCAGGGGAGCGAACCAGCTGACCAGTTGGGTCAACACGAAGACGCCGAATACAGCCAGCGGCGCCAATGGCTTCACACCTGCAAACGTCAATGCAAAAAGCACTGCCGTCAAAATCAGTTTGCCCGCCTCGCCGGCATAAAAAGACCGGACGATGGCTTGAGCTGCTCGGGCGCCGGAAAACCGAAATGCCCTGTGAGCGAAATACACGTTGGGGAGCAAGGCTATCAGTCCCCCGCAAAGGCCTGAGTATCCGGCTACGACTCCATGCCATTGCCAGAGCGCCAGGGCGGCCAGCAATAAAACGACCAATTGAGCCAATAAAACCGGGAAAACCGCCAAGCGATGGAACGGCAAGCGGTTTGGCGTGCGGGTTTCCATCACTCTTGCTCCTCATGGGTCGGCAGCCAGAATTCAATAACTTGGCATAATTTGTGCCGACAAAATGCGCGCAGAGTATAGGGGCGGTTCAGCCCCTATTCAACTGCCGGGTAGTGATTTCCGACTGCGCGCTACATAAGGAAATGTTTCAGCGGATGTGTGCGAGAACGCCTTGAAGCTCATCCAGGGAGTTATACCCAATGACCAGCTGACCTTTCCCTTTCTTCCCGTGACGAATCTGCACCGCAGAGCCTAGGCGTTCGGCCAGGCGTTGCTCCAGACGGGCGATATCCGGGTCGGGTTTGACCGGTTCGGCAGGCTGCTGCTTACCACTCAACCACTGGCGAACCAGGGCTTCGGTTTGGCGTACGGTGAGACCCCGTGCGACAACGTGTCGCGCCCCTTCAACCTGTTGATTATCCGGCAAACCCAGCAATGCACGGGCATGCCCCATTTCCAGGTCGCCGTGGGACAGCATGGTCTTGATCACTTCAGGCAAAGCGATCAGACGCAGCAAGTTGGCAACAGTGACGCGGGACTTACCCACAGCCTCGGCAACCTGCTGCTGAGTCAGCTGGAATTCCTGCTGCAGGCGCTGCAGGGCAATCGCTTCCTCGATGGGATTGAGATCTTCGCGCTGAATGTTCTCGATCAGCGCCATGGCGATGGCGGTTTCGTCCGGCACATCGCGGACCATGGCCGGGATGGTTTCCTGCCCCGCCTGCTGGCTGGCGCGCCAGCGGCGCTCACCGGCGATGATTTCAAACCGGCCGGAACCGATCGAGCGCACCACGATCGGCTGCATCACGCCCTGGGTCCTGATCGAGCTCGCCAGTTCTTCCAGCGCCTGTGGGTCCATGTCCCGGCGTGGCTGGTACTTGCCGCGCTGGATCAGGTCCAGCGGCAAATGCTGCAATTCGCGGGCATCAGCTTGAATCGCTTGTTCTTCCAGTGCGCTGACAGTCGGACCACTCAACAGTGCATCCAGTCCACGTCCGAGACCTCGTTTCTTGACGGCCATGGGGATTCCTTAAGTTGGCTGGGCAGCGGCTGCGCGTGAATTTTTACGTTGCCGGCGAACCATCTCGCCCGCGAGGGCCAGGTAAGCAATGGCCCCGCGGGACTGCTTGTCGTAGGCCAACGCCGGCATGCCGTAACTCGGAGCTTCCGCCAGACGGATGTTGCGAGGGATCACTGTGTCGTACAACTGATCGCCGAAGTGTTCCTTGAGCTGCGCGGAAACATCGTTCATCAGGCTCAGGCGCGGGTCGAACATGGTCCGCAGCAGGCCTTCGACCTTGAGGTTCGGGTTCAGCAATTCGGAGATGCGCTTGATGTTATCCACAAGGTCGCTCAAGCCTTCGAGGGCGTAGTACTCGCACTGCATGGGGATAATCACCCCATCGGCGGCGACCAGGGCGTTGAGGGTGAGCATCGACAGCGACGGCGGGCAGTCGATCAGAATGTAATCGTAGTTTTCCCGGATCGGCGCCAGGGCGCTGCGCAGACGGCTTTCCTTCATCTGCATTTCCAGCAGGACGACTTCGGCCGCGGTCAGGTCGCGGTTCGCCGGCAGCAGTTGATAACCGCCGTGCTCGGAGTAGTGCATGGCCTGGGCCAGATCGCATTCACCGATCAACAGGTCGTAGACCGAATTTTCCAGGCTGTGTTTATCCACACCGCTACCCATGGTGGCGTTGCCCTGTGGATCAAGATCGATCAACAGCACCCGGCGCTTGGTAGCAACCAGCGATGCTGCGAGGTTGATGCAGGTGGTGGTCTTGCCCACACCACCTTTCTGGTTCGCTATCGCGAATACCTTAGCCATTCTTGCTTGTGTTCCCAATCATGCCGTGCGGCGCAGTATCAGCAGATGGCGTTGGCCTTGGCAACCGGGTACGGCCAGGGCGTGTTCGCTATCGAGGTGGAAGTCTGCCGGCAATGCTACCAGCTCATCGGCGGGATGAACGCCCTTCATTGCCAGCCAGCGTGTATCGCGATCGCCTAGGTGGCGAGTCCAGTTGCTGAAGTTCTCCATGCTGCTGAACGCCCGGGAAATGATCCCGTTGAACGGCTGCTGCGGCTGGAAGGCTTCGACGCGACTGTGGATAACTTGCAGGTTATCCAGTTTCAGTTCGAGTTTGACCTGGGTCAGGAAGCGGGTTTTCTTGCCGTTGCTGTCCAGGCAGGTCACTTGCGAGTCCGGAAACAGGATAGCCAACGGAATACCGGGCATCCCGCCGCCGCTGCCGACGTCCAGCCAGCGGCCGTTTTCGATGAACGACATCACGCTCAGGCTATCGAGCAGGTGACGCGAGACCATTTCGTCCGGATCGCGCACGGCGGTCAGGTTGTAGGCCTTGTTCCATTTGATCAACAGGGCCAGATAACCCAGCAGCGAATGGTGCTGGGCTTCTGTCAGGTTGACACCGAGTTGGCGAGCACCTGTGGATAACTCTTCGGCATGTTGCGAGGTGACCTGCGAACTCAAGCGCTTTGCTCCAACTGACGGCCCGCGCCGCGTTTTTTCAAGTGAATCATCAACAGGGAAATCGCCGCCGGCGTTACCCCTGGAATCCGCGAAGCCTGGCCCAGGGTTTCAGGACGCGTGGCGCCGAGCTTGCTCTGGATCTCTTTCGAGAGGCCGGAGATGGTGCTGTAGTCGATATCCACAGGCAGCCTGGTGTCTTCGCTGGCCCGCAGACGAGCGATTTCGTCCTGCTGGCGATCGATATAACCGGCGTACTTGGTCTTGATCTCGACCTGCTCGGCGACCTGTGGATCTTCCGCGCCCTGCCCGGTCACTTCGACCAGACCAGCGTAGTCGATTTCCGGACGGCTAAGCAGATTCAGCAAGTTGTACTCATGGGTCAGCGGCGTGCCGAACTTTTCGGCGATCGCATCCCCCTGCGCGGTACCCGGGCGAACCCAGGTGCTCTTCAGGCGCTGCTCTTCCAGGGCAATGCCTTCGCGCTTCTTGCAGAACGCAGCCCAACGGACATCGTCGACCAGACCCAGTTCCCGACCTTTTTCGGTCAGACGCAGGTCGGCGTTGTCTTCGCGCAGGATCAGGCGGTATTCGGCGCGGGAAGTGAACATCCGATACGGTTCCTGGGTACCCAGGGTAATCAGGTCGTCGACCAACACACCGATGTAGGCCTCATCGCGACGCGGGCACCAGCTGTCTTTGCCTTGCGCGCGCAATGCGGCGTTGGCACCGGCGAGCAAACCTTGGGCGCCGGCTTCTTCGTAACCGGTGGTGCCGTTGATCTGGCCAGCGAAGAACAGACCGCCAATCACTTTGGTTTCCAGGCTGTACTTCAGGTCGCGGGGATCGAAATAGTCGTACTCGATGGCATAGCCGGGACGCACGATATGGGCGTTTTCCATGCCGCGGATCGATTGCACGATCTGCAGCTGCACATCGAACGGCAAGGATGTGGATATCCCGTTCGGATACAGCTCATTCGTGGTCAGGCCTTCCGGCTCGATGAAGACCTGATGGCTTTCCTTGTCGGCGAAGCGATGGATCTTGTCTTCGATCGACGGGCAGTAACGCGGGCCGATGCCTTCGATCACCCCTGAATACATCGGCGAACGATCCAGGTTGGACGCGATGATTTCGTGGGTACGAGCGTTGGTGTGGGTAATCCAGCAACTGACCTGCTGCGGATGCTGCTCTTTTGAGCCCAGGAACGACATCACCGGAATCGGTGTATCGCCCGGTTGTTCGGTCATCACCGAGAAATCCACAGAGCGTGCGTCGATGCGTGGCGGTGTACCGGTTTTCAGACGGCCAACCCGCAGCGGCAGTTCGCGTAGGCGCTGGGCCAGGGCGATCGAGGGAGGATCGCCGGCGCGGCCGCCGGAGTAGTTCTGCATGCCGATGTGGATAAGTCCACCGAGGAAGGTACCGGTGGTCAACACCACGGATTCGGCGAAGAAACGCAGGCCCATCTGGGTCACTACGCCGCGAACCTGGTCCTGCTCGACGATCAGGTCATCCGCTGCCTGCTGAAATATCCACAGGTTCGGCTGGTTTTCCAGGATTTCGCGGACAGCGGCCTTGTACAAGGCGCGGTCGGCCTGGGCGCGAGTAGCGCGTACGGCCGGGCCTTTGCGGCTGTTCAACACACGAAACTGAATACCACCTTTATCGGTAGCCATGGCCATCGCGCCGCCGAGGGCATCGATTTCTTTGACCAGATGGCTTTTACCGATCCCGCCAATCGCGGGGTTGCAGCTCATCGCTCCGAGGGTTTCCACGTTATGCGTCAGCAACAGGGTTTTTGCCCCCATGCGTGCTGATGCAAGTGCTGCCTCGGTACCGGCATGACCGCCGCCGATGACGATCACTTCAAAACGGGAAGGGAAATCCACCACGCACCTCGTGCCTGCTTATATGGGTAAAAAAAGGATGGGTTCTTGGGCTAACGGACAAGTATAGGGTCTTAGCCCTTCCTAAAGAACCCTTTGCACAAAATTTAACCAGCTTGTGGATGACTCGCGGACAAAAGAAATTAAAAAGAAAGAAATTTATAAAATCTTTGTTTTTATGTTTATTCTTAGGCCCCGGCCTATCTGTGGATAGATTGATACAGGCCTTTATTTTCAATATGTACAGAGATTTAAAAGTCTGTGGTTAGCTGGCAAGGAGGCCCTTGGATAACCGGTGTAAGCCTGTGGATTAAAGTGGCGCTTATCCACAGAGGAGGTTTTCCTCACCTTTGAGGCCCTGTTATCAACCGAGCCTGAGGGCAGTTATTCACAGGGCTTAATCCACAGAAAATGACCACTGGTAGCCAAATACCGGGCACAGGAAAGCCACCGAAGCGCTCGATGGCGCTCGGCAAACTGAAAAGTGCTGGGGAATTGCACAGATTGCAGGAGCGGCTTTACCCGTAATGGCTACGGAATGCAGCCAGAGCAAGCTCGCTCCTGCAGAGGGATAGGGTTATTTACCGATGCAGAAGCTGGAGAAGATCCGACCCAGCAGGTCGTCCGAGCTGAAAGCGCCGGTAATTTCCCCCAGGGATTGCTGAGCCTGGCGCAGATCTTCGGCCAACAACTCGCCAGCACCGGCCAGGGTCAATTGCGAACGACCATGTTCCAGGGCGGCACTGGCATGCTGCAGCGCCTCCAGGTGACGCCGGCGCGCACTGAAGCTGCTTTCGGAAGTCTGTTCGTAGCCCATGCAAGCCTTGAGGTGCTCGCGCAGCAACTCCAGGCCCTCGCCTCCGGCCTTGGCACTCAGGCTGATAGTGACGTGGCCGTCGGCGCTGACTTCCAGGCCTATCGCTTCGGTTGTCAGGTCGGCCTTGTTGCGGATCAGGGTGACTTTCGCCGGATCCGGGCGCTGTTCCAGGAATTCCGGCCACAAGGCGAAGGGGTCCTGCGCCTCCGGTGCCGTGGCGTCGACCACCAGCAACACACGATCGGCCTCGCCGATGGCCTTGAGGGCCCGTTCCACACCGATCTTTTCCACATGGTCGTCGGTATCGCGCAGGCCTGCGGTATCCACAACGTGCAGGGGCATGCCATCGATGTGGATATGTTCGCGCAGCACGTCCCGGGTGGTGCCGGCGATATCGGTGACAATCGCCGCCTCGCGTCCGGCCAGGGCATTGAGCAGGCTGGATTTGCCGGCATTCGGCCGGCCAGCGATGACCACCGTCATGCCGTCACGCAGCAAGGCACCCTGCCCGGCTTCACGGACCACGGTGGATAACTCGTCGCGCACCGCGTCGAGCATCTGCAGGACGCGGCCATCGGCCAGGAAGTCGATTTCTTCCTCGGGGAAATCGATGGCCGCCTCGACGTAGATGCGCAGTGCAATCAGTTGCTCGGTCAGGTTATGCACACGCTTGGAAAACGCCCCCTGCAAGGAACGCAACGCATTGCGCGCGGCCTGGGCAGAACTGGCTTCGATCAGGTCGGCAATGGCTTCGGCCTGGGCCAGGTCGAGTTTGTCGTTGAGGAACGCGCGCTCGCTAAATTCCCCTGGCCGGGCCAGGCGGCACCCCAGCTGCAGGCAACGCTGCAGCAACATGTCCAGGACGATCGGGCCGCCGTGGCCCTGAAGTTCCAGCACGTCTTCGCCGGTAAAGGAGTTCGGCCCTGGGAAATACAGGGCAATGCCTTCATCCAGGACCTCGTCCCGATCGCTGAAGAACGGTCCGTAATGGGCGTAACGCGGTTTCAGCTCGCGGCCGCTGATGGCCTTGGCGGCGACGCTGGCCAGCGGTCCGGAAATCCGTACGATGCCCACGCCACCACGACCCTGGGCGGTGGCTACGGCTGCGATGGTTTCACGAGGGACATTCATAACCCACTCCAGACATAAAAAAGACAGACAGCAAAACGCCCCACTAGGGGGCGTCTTGAGTGGTTATCCACAGAGTAGGTCAGGCAGCTGCTTTCTTGGTAGCTGCTTCGATCTTCCGGGTGATGTACCACTGTTGTGCGATCGACAGGCAGTTGTTCACAACCCAGTACAGCACCAGACCAGCCGGGAACCACAGGAAGAAGAAGGTGAAGATGATTGGCATCATTTTCATCACCTTGGCCTGCATCGGGTCCGGTGGAGTCGGGTTCAGCTGCTGCTGGATGAACATGGTGGCGCCCATGATGATCGGCAGGATGAAGAACGGATCCTTGATCGACAGGTCGGTAATCCACAGCATGAACGGCGCCTGGCGCATTTCGACGCTTTCCAGGAGTACCCAGTACAAGGACAGGAACACCGGCATCTGCACGAGGATTGGCAAGCAACCACCCAGCGGATTGATCTTCTCCTTCTTGTACAGCTCCATCATGGCTTGCGACATTTTCTGCCGATCGTCGCCGAACTGTTCTTTCAGAGCCGCCAGTTTCGGTGCCACTGCACGCATGCGCGCCATGGATTTGTAGCTGGCCGCCGACAGTGGGAAGAAGATCCCCTTGATCAGCATGGTCAGGAAGATGATCGACCAGCCCCAGTTACCGACAATGCTGTGGATATGTTGCAGCAGCCAGAAGATCGGCTGGGCGATGAACCACAGAATGCCGTAGTCGACAGTCAGTTCCAGGCCTGGGGACAACTCTTTCAGCACGGCCTGGCTTTTCGGACCGGCGTACAGAACAGCGCTGGTTTCGACCTTGGCGCCCGGTGCTGCAGCCAGCGCAGGGCCGGTGTAGCCGATAATGTAGTTGCCTTTGCTGTCTTTACGGGTCTGGACGATGTTGTTTTCGCCCTTGGCCGGAATCCACGCGGTCACGAAGTAGTGTTGCAGCCAGGCAACCCAGCCACCGCTGACGTTTTCCTTCAACGGGCCCTTGTCCATGTCCTTCATGGACACTTTTTTGTACGGCTCGGAACTTGTCCACAGGGCAGCGCCCAGGTAAGTCGCGGTGCCAGTAGCGGTGGTGGACGAAGGATCGGCGCTGGCGTCGCGCTTCAACTGCGCGAACATGGCACCGGACCAGGGCTGAGCGCTCTGGTTGTCGATCACGTAGGAAACAGTCACGTCGTACAGGCCACGTTTCAGGGTGAAACGCTTGATGTAGTTGACGCCGTCCTTGCTGAACTTCAGGTCGACGACCAATTGGTCCTGACCGTCAGCCAGTTGATAAACCTTCTTCTCCGAGGAGTAGACCGGGCGACCGGCCGGGTTGGCGTCCGGACCATTGGTACCGATCAACCCGCTCTGAGCCAGATAAACCCGCTCGCCGCCGTTATCGAACAGCTGGAACGGAACGTCCGGACGATCCTGACGACGTGGATACTTAGGCAAGGTCAGCTGAGCAACATCGCCACCCTGTGGATCGATCGCCAGATCGAGCACGTCGGTTTTGATCTGGATCAGATCCTTGCTGACAGCCACCGGTGCTTCGGCGGGTGCGCTGGTATCGCTTGCGGCACGCGGAATGTCGTCACTGGCGGAAGCGTTATTGCCAGTCGCGGTGTCCGGCAGGCCCGGTGCGGTCGTACTGGAAGCAACATTCTGAGTCGGCAGGGCAGCCTGGCCATAGTCCTGGTTCCATTTAAGGACCATGACGTAGGACACGATTGCCAGGGCGACGATCAGGATCGTGCGTTTGATATCCATGATTGGCGATCTGGATCGCCGCCAGGCCGACGCTGCTCGACGCGGCGGTGATCAGCACGAATTCCCCCGGTTGCAGGGCCGCCACGTG
>NZ_JBNNVU010000144.1:0-8467 GCF_050280705.1 Pseudomonas sp. NPDC089530
CGGGCTGGCGCACAACGCCAGCCGGTTGCGCCCCACCACCCGGGCGATCAGCCCCGGCAGGTCGTCATGGCCTTCGCCGGTGGTCATCGAGGACTCGTTCCTCGACCAGGTACGCGCCACCCTGCCGGAACTGCCGCCGCAGAAACGCGAGCGCTTCCAGGAGCAGTTCGGCCTGTCGGTCTACGACGCCAGCGTGCTGGCTTCGAGCCGCGAGCAGGCGGACTACTTCGAGCAGGTCGCCAGCATCGCCGGCGACGCCAAGCTGGCGGCCAACTGGGTGATGGTCGAACTGGGCAGCCTGTTGAACAAACAGGGCCTGGACATCGACGAGGCACCGGTCTCGGCCGAGCAACTGGGCGGCATGCTGCTGCGCATCAAGGACAACACCATCTCCGGCAAGATCGCCAAGACCGTGTTCGAAGCCATGGCCAATGGCGAAGGCAGCGCTGACGAGATCATCGAGAAACGCGGCCTCAAGCAAGTCACCGACACCGGCGCCATCTCCGCCGTGCTGGACGAAATGCTGGCGGCCAACGCCGAGCAGGTCGAACAGTACCGCGCAGCCGATGAAGCCAAGCGCGGCAAGATGTTCGGTTTCTTCGTCGGCCAGGCAATGAAAGCCTCCAAAGGCAAGGCCAACCCGCAACAGGTCAACGAACTGCTCAAGAGCAAGCTCGAAGGCTGACGGCGGTGCCGAAGGCGGATCGCGAGCGGCCCGCCCCTGTAGGAGCGAATTTGTGCGCAATGCGTTGTCATAGAGAAACGCAATCGCGAACGAGTTCGCTCCTACATTTGTATCCGGGGTCCCGATCGATGAAGCAATTATTGGCCTGCCTGGCCTTGTTCTCCCTCTTGGCCGGCTGCGCCAGCCATGTCATCGACCCTCGGGGTTACGACCAGACCGGCACCGCGTCCTATTACGGCGCCAAGCACCACGGCAAACGCACCGCCAGTGGCGAACCCTTCAACCAGCACGGCATGACCGCCGCCCACCGCGAGCTGCCGTTCGGCACCCGCGTCAAGGTCACCAACCTCAATAACGACAAGAGCGTCGTGGTCCGGATCAACGACCGTGGCCCGCGTACCCGCGGCCGCCTGATCGATTTGTCCCGTGCCGCCGCGCAACAGTTGGGTATGATCCGCAACGGCACCGCGAAAGTTCGCGTGCAAGCCCTCAGCGACTGACCCACGGAGCCCTGACCATTTTCGGACTAACCGACTTACCGCTGCTCAGCGTCCTGCAGTTGCTCAGTGGCCTGGTCCTGCTGGTGGCCGGCGCCGAGCTGCTGGTCCGCGGCGCGGTGCGCCTCGCCGCCCGCCTGCATGTACGGGCATTGATCATTGGCCTGAGCATCGTCGCTTTCGGCAGCAGCGCCCCGCAGATGGCGGTCAGCCTGCAAGCCACCCTGGCGGAAAACACCGATATCGCCGTCGGCAGTGTGATCGGCAGCGGCATCTTCAACATCCTGGTCACCCTCGGCCTGTCCGCCCTGATCATTCCCCTGCGGGTATCGCGCCAGCTGGTGCGGCTGGACATCCCGCTGATGATTTTCGCCAGCCTGCTGGTGTTCGCCCTGGCCTACAACGAAGCGCTGACGCCCCTCGACGGCCTGATACTGCTGGCCACCCTGGTCCTCTACCTGGTCCTGCTACTGCGCCAGTCGCGGCATGCAGTCCGCCCGCACTCCCACGAGGGCGCCCCCCGTGCCCACTGGCTGAGCAGCCTGCTGTGGATGGCCGGCGGCCTGCTCCTGCTGGTATTCGCCGGCCACCTGTTGGTCGAGGCGGCGGTGGAAGTCGCCACCGACCTGGGACTGTCCGAACGCATCATCGGCCTGACCATAGTCGCCGTCGGCACCTCCCTGCCCGCCCTGGCCACCTCGCTGATCGCAGCGCTGCGCAGCCAGCGCGACATCGCCGTGGGCAACGTCATCGGCAGCAACCTGTTCAACCTGCTGGGGGTCCTGGGCTTTACCGCCCTGGTGGCGCCGACGCCCCTGTCGGTCTCGCCCAATGCCCTGGACTTCGACCTGCCGGTGATGCTCGGCGTCGCCGTGCTGTGCCTGCCAGTGTTCTATTCGGGGTATCGGGTGACCCGGGCCGAAGGCCTGCTGTTTCTCGGCCTGTACCTGGCCTATGGGCTGCACGTGGTGTCCTTCACCACCGGCATGCCCCTGGCCGGCAAGCTGGAAGACCTGATGCTGTTTTTCGTCCTGCCAGTGCTGGTGGCGTTCCTGCTGTTCAGTTCGCTGCGGGCCTGGCGCCGCCAACACAAGAAAGGGGAAGCGCAATGACCGAGAACAAAAAGCCGGGCGTGGAAGTGCGCCGCCAGGTAATGGGCGACGCCTTCGTCGATCGCGCCCTGGGCAACGCCACCGCGTTCAGCCAGCCGTTGCAGGAGTTCGTCAACGAACATGCCTGGGGCGGCGTCTGGAACCGCGAAGGCCTGCCGCTGAAAACCCGCAGCCTGATCACCCTCGCCGCCCTGACCGCGCTCAAGTGCCCGCAGGAGCTCAAGGGCCATGTCCGCGGGGCCCTGAACAACGGCTGCACCGTGGAAGAGATTCGCGAGGCGCTGCTGCATTGCGCGGTGTACGCCGGTGTGCCGGCGGCGATCGACGCATTCCGCGCCGCCCAGGAAGTGATCGATACCTACCAGAAACCCGAATGATCCCCCCTTGTAGGAGCGAGGCTTGCCCGCGATAGCGTTTTGTCTGATACACCGCTCGCGGGCAAACCTCGCTTCTACAAAGAAATCCCTAGATCCACCCGCCCCACTGCAGCAAAAAGATTCCGATATTGGTGGTCACCGCCGCCATCAGCGTGGTGATGACGATGATCGACGCCGCCAGCGCATGATTGCCATTGGCCGCCCGAGCCATGACAAAGCTCGCCGCCGCAGTCGGGCTGCCGAAATACAGGAACAGGATCCCCAACTCCGGCCCACGGAACCCGCAGAGCCAGGCCCCAAAGGTGGCCATGATCGGCAGGCCGAGCATTTTCACCAGGCTCGAACTCAACGCCAGGTCGCCGCTCTCGCGCAGCGCCGCCAGGGACAGGGTGCCGCCGATGCAGATCAGCGCCAGCGGCAGGGTCATCTGCGCCAGGTACTGGCCGGAGGTTTCCAGCCAGCTCGGCAGGCCGATCTGGAAGATGGCGAAGGGGCTCGCCGCCAGGACGCTGATGATCAACGGGTTGCTGACCACGCTTTTGCAGATGCTCCACGGGTCGGACTTGATCACCGGGCTGTACACCGCCAGGACGATGGTCGACAGGGTGTTGTAGAACAGGATCACCAGCGCAGCGAGGATCGCCCCGAGGGAGATCCCGTAGTCGCCATACAGGCTGGCCGCCAGTGCCAGGCCGATGACCCCATTGTTGCCACGAAACGCGCCCTGGGTATAGATGCCCCGGTCTTCCCGCGGGCAACGCCAGATCGCCCAGCCCCAGGCGAAGGCAAAGCTGGCCAGGGTGGCCACGGCGAAATAGATCAGCAGCCCCGGCTTGAGCGCCGAATGCAGGTCGGCGTGGAGAATGCCGAGGAACAGCAGCGCCGGCATGGTGACGTTGAACACCAGGGACGACGCGGTGTGGATAAAACCGTCGTTGATCCACTCGATGCGCTTGAGCAGCACCCCGAGAAACAACATGGCGAAGACCGGCGCGGTGATATTCAGCGTTTCGAGAAAAATGGCCAGCATGCCGGGTCAACCTTGAGCCTGTCGTTAGGGGGCTAATGATAAGCGCGCCGTGCTCAAAAGCCACGCCCGCTGCGCGGGCGATCGCAGGCTCGGCAGCGGCTACAGGCAGGCCGTGGCAATTTCAGTGTATGCGGTCGATGCGACCGCATATTCGTCGCCCGCCGCCAAAATGCATTGCAAAAAATACCTGCTTGACGCGTCAGGATTTTGCTTTATTCTCGAAATCAACTGTATATACATACAGTTATATTTTGAAATACCCATGACATATCAAGGAGCTAGAAATGTCAGGTCTACCTACTCAGCAGCGGGAACAGCTGCACAGCAAAGGCCAGATCGTCGCCGATCTGGACAGCCTCTTCAGCGAGCACGGCATCACCATTTCCGGTGACGGCGACCATCTGGTGCTGATCGCCGACGGCCATCACACCATCAAGTACCACAAGCCCGGGATTCTCCCCGCGGCCCCGGGCAAGAACCTCAAGGCCCTGCCCCAGTTGCGCTTCGAGGGTGGCGAGCACACCGCTATCGGCGATGCCACCCTGCTGCGCTTCGTCAAGGGCGCGCCCGCCATTCCGGCCTGGCAGGTCGAATTGCACCTGCCCAACGGCCTGGCCCTGACCTACGGCCAGGTGGTGGCCCTGGGCGGCGACTTCTATGGCATCCCCGACCAGCCGATCTGCGAAGGCGCGACACCAACGGATCGCCTGCAGCGCTTTACCGCCGCGTTCAACTCGCTTGCTGTGTTGCCCGCAGCCAAGGACGAGGCGAAGCAGATCCTGGCGGTGATGCAGAAGGAAATCGCCGCCGCCAACCAGGCGATCAAGGACGGCAGGCAACCTCACGAGGCCTATGACGCCCTGGGCGATACCTTGTCCGAAGAGTGGAACAAGATCACCGGCGGCGGCAGCTTCGCCTCGGCCCTGTTCCCCCTGGGCCGCTACCTGAAGCTGGCGGCCAACAACGCCGACCATTTCGGTGAATGGGCACTGCTGGCGTACCTCGCCGGGCACACCGCCGCCTTGCAGCAAGCGGTACTGGCCCACAAGAACGCGGACGAGAAGCAACTGGAACTGGCCTACGCCATGAACGCCTTCGCCGATCACTTCCTCACCGACCTGTTCTCCGCCGGCCATGTGCGGGTACCGCGCAAGCAACTGGCGGCGGTGGTCACCCCGAGCGACCTGGGTTCGCTCATCACCCGCTTCATGCACGACGAAGACAGCAAGTTCGGCCTCAACGTCAGCAATGCCCAGGGCGACCGCTGGCATGCCTATGGCGACAAGCGTTATTTCGACACGATCGACAGCACCAACCGCAAGCAGGTCAAGCTGGCGGTACAACGCTCGGCGGACGATATCTTCGACAGCTACCTCAGCGGCACGGCGCCGACGCCCGGCAACTTCACGGCGCTGAAGCTGCTGCCGGACCTGAACGCGGCCAAGAGCGGCAACTTCTCACCGCTGTTCGTCATGCAGGGCGACAAGGCGCTGCGCCGCAGTGACGTGAACAACCTGAACGACACCAAAACCATCGACAACTGGTGGGGCTGGAGCACCTACCTGCTGCTCAAGGACTACAAGCCCAACAAGCCGGCGGGTTACCTGGAGGCGCCGACGCTAGCCCCGAGTATCCAGGCCGATGGCTGGCAAAGCCAGACACCCAGCGAGCCCAACTGGTTGCCAGGCCATGCCGTGCGCTACGCCTTCAGCTACACCAACGGCCTGAACGAGTCGTACATCGGCCCCTGGTCCGCCTACGCCGAACTGAGCGGACGCTTCCAGCCCACGCTGAATGTGCCGGTGGACACGGGCAACAGCTCCAGCGGACGCAACCTCTTCCGCCAGTTCCGCGGCGGCTCGCCGGAACTGATCGCCTCGCTCGACAAAACCGCCTCCACCTACATCGACCGCAACGCCTGATAAGGACATCGACATGGCTATCAATCTGACGCTAGAGCTGGCCTCCGGCCAATCCCTGCAGGGCGCGCCCCTGGAACTGCTGCGCAACGGCGCTCCGATTGCGCGAGCGACCGTAGACAAGCAAGGACGTGTCGCCTTCGACGCCAAGCCCGGTGCCGGGCCACTGGCTGTGAGGGTGGACCGTTCGATTCTCAACGGCCGCTAAAAGCATCGCGAGCAAGCTTCGCTCCTACGGAAGACGATCATTGCTTCCGTAGGAGCGAGCGGGCGGCGATCCGACTTGCCCGCGATAAAGCCTGCCCAGGCAATGACTCTCGTCCGGCAGGATTGCGAATTCGCTCCAACAGCACGGTCAGCAGCCCCTGGGCGAGGCTACGGCGCGTGCGTGGACTGTTGACTACGCCGTCACCGCCTGGTCGACCAGATGCCCGCGCTCGATGCGGATATGCCGCGGGTGGAAACGCTTGAGGCTGCTGCG
Source organism: Pseudomonas sp. NPDC089530 (assembly GCF_050280705.1). Classification (NCBI taxonomy): domain Bacteria; kingdom Pseudomonadati; phylum Pseudomonadota; class Gammaproteobacteria; order Pseudomonadales; family Pseudomonadaceae; genus Pseudomonas; species Pseudomonas sp. NPDC089530. The sequence goes on from NZ_JBNNVU010000144.1 coordinate 6,102, forward strand.
ATGGCCGACGCTGACGATGCTCAACCCCGGCAACTGGTCGATCAGCGCCTGATACAGAGTCGCTTCGTCTTCTTCGTCCATGGCCGAGGTGGCTTCGTCCATGTACAGCCACTGCGGCGCGTAGAGCAACGCCCGGGCAAAGGCCAGGCGCTGCTGTTCACCCGGGGACAGCATGCGCTGCCAGTGATTGCTCTCGTCCAGGCGCGCCACCAGATGGGGCAGGCGGCAAGTCTCCAGCACCTGTGCATAACGCTCGGGTGGGTAGGTGTCGCCGGACTGTGGATAACTCAAGGCTTCGCGCAGGCTGCCAATCGGCAGGTAAGGTTTCTGCGGCAGGAACAGATAACGCTGGCTGGGCATGCGGATGCTGCCGTGGCCAGCCGGCCAGAGCCGCCCCATCGCCCGCAGCAGGGTGCTCTTGCCGCTGCCGGAGCGACCGCTGAGCATCAGGCGCTCGCCAGGGCTCACCGTCATCTGCGCGCCGGCCAGCAGGTGCCGGCCATCCGCCAGGTCCAGGCCAAGGTCATGCACCTGCAGGCTTTCACCCTGGCTCTGCACATCGATGGCCGGCGGCCGCTCTTCGTTTTCGCTCATCGCCTGACGGAAGCTCAGCAGACGGTCACAAGTGGCGCGCCAGGCCGCGAGGTCGGAGTAAGCCGTGATGAACCAGCTGAAGTTCTCCTGCACGTTGCCGAAGGCCGAGTTGATCTGCATCAGCTCGCCCAACTCGATCTTGCCCGTCAGGTAACGTGGAGCCGCGACGATAAAGGGGAAGATGATCGCGATCTGACCGTAGCCCGAGGTGAAGAAGGTCAGGCGCTTGGACACTTTCATGATGTCCCAGAAGTTGTGCCAGACCATGCCGAAACGGCCGCTCAGGCGCTTGTTTTCGTTCGGTTCGCCGTTGTACAGGGCGATGCTCTCGGCGTTCTCCCGTACCCGGACCATGGAGAAACGCAGGTCCGCCTCGAAACGTTGCTGGTTGTTGTTCAAGCCGATCAGGCGGCGCCCGATCAGGTGCGTCAGCCAACTGCCGACCGCGGCATACACCAGCGCGCACCAGAACATGTAGCCGGGAATGGTGTAGCCGAAGACTTCGATACTGCCCGACACCCCCCACAGGATGATCGAGAACGACACCAGGCTGACCACGGTGCGCAGCAGGCCCAGGGCCAGCCCCAGGGTATTGGTGGTGAAACTGTTGAGGTCTTCGGAAATCCGCTGGTCCGGGTTATCGGTGTAGCCGCCCTGCTCCAACTGGTAGTAATTCTTGTGGCCCAGCCAGCGGGCGAAGTGTTTTTCCGTGAGCCAGGCCCGCCAGCGGATCGTCAGCATCTGGGTCAGGTAGAGCCGGTAGACGGCGGCCAGGATAGCCACCGCGGCAATCCCGCAGAAATACAGGATCAAGTGCCAGAACGCCGCTTCGTCCTTCTTCTGCAAGGCGTTGTAGAAGTCCTTGTACCAACTGTTGATCCACACCGAGATCGCCACGCTGAACAGGGTCAGGCCGATCACCGCGAACAGCAACAACCAGGCCTTGCCCTTCTCTTCGCTGCGCCAGTAGGGCGTGGTCATTTCCCAGACCCGACGGAAAAACTGCCCGCGCACAGTATCGTTGACCGCGGAATATTCAGCGTTCTGATTCATCATCAAGGCTCGATTGGGATAGGGACAGGCAACGAGCCGATCATAGTGGATCGGCTCATCTTTTCACGCGTCCCGAGGACATTCGTTCAGTCGCGGTTCAGCGACGGACCGGGCGCTTCTGCAACTTGCGCTGCAGGGTTCGGCGGTGCATGCCCAGGGCGCGGGCAGTGGCGGAGATGTTGCCTTCGTGTTCGGTCAGGACCCGCTGGATGTGCTCCCATTGCAGACGGTCCACCGACATCGGGTTTTCCGGCACCAGGCTGTCGAGGTCGGCATGCTCGGAGAGCAGCGCGGCCAGCACGTCATCGGCGTCGGCCGGTTTGCACAAGTAGTTGCAGGCGCCGCGCTTGATCGCCTCGACTGCGGTGGCGATGCTCGAATAACCGGTGAGGATCACCACACGCATTTCCGGATCGAGCTCGAGCAGCTTGGGCAGCAGCACCAGGCCGGAATCGCCGTCCATTTTCAGGTCCAGCGCGGCGAAATCCGGCAGGTCCTGCTGGGCCAGGGCCAGGCCTTCCTCGGCGGAACCCGCGGTGCTGACACGAAAGCCGCGGCGGCTCATGGCCCGTGCCATGACTCGGGTGAAGGTGGCGTCGTCATCTACCAGCAACAAATGCGGCAGTTCTTCGCCTTCGACTTGGATTTCGTCACTCATGTTGGTCTCCTCGGGCGCCGTGGGGCAGGCGCAGCTCGGTGAGCGTGCCGCCTTCCTCATG